>CAYRBQ010000118.1:0-9263 GCA_964422305.1 uncultured Reyranella sp.
CCACCCTGTGGCCGTCGTCATGACGCCACCCGGCCAGCTCAACCTCCTGTGACGGTGCGGCCATGACAGCCAGGTCACTCCGCCCGGAGATCAGGAACCCCATGCTCGCGATCCCGGCCATGGTCGAGATCGTGGGCTACTGCGAGCGGGACGAGCCGATCCCGCCCACCGTGTTGCGCGAGCTGCTGGGCCAGCTCGCCGACGACTGCCGAGATCGAGGCGACAGGGCATGGGCGAAGCACAAGGCCCCCATGGCGACCTACTGGAAGGTTGTCGCCGTGTACGCGGGCCACATCAGGCGCGCGATGCGGCCCAAGCTGCCCGCCCTGCTCGCCCTCCTCAGTTGACCCCGAGGGTGCGGGCCGCCATCTTGCCCGCCCCTGCGACCACATCGGACGAGGCCGCCATGACCGGCGACGACCTGGCCCACCTCCTGCGGTTCCTCTACGGCGATGCGCGCGGCCTTGGCCTCGCCGCCGCCGCCGCCGACATGGGCACGCGCGTCGACCGGCTGCGCGAAATGCTGGCGGACAAGCGGCCGATCCCCGAGCCGTGGCAGGACTACCTCGTGCTGCGGACCTACGCGCGCTCGACCCTCGACGCCTGGACGAGCGACTACAGCCAGCTCGCGCGCGACATCAGCGCCCCGACGTGGGCGCGCATCGTGGGGCTAAAGCATGTCCTCGTTCACTTCTGAGGCGTTCCGCGCGCGGCGCGAGAAGCTCGGCTCCCTTCGCACGATCGCTCACCGGCTGGAGATCAGCCCCGGCCAGCTCAGTCTCATGGAGACGGGCAGGCGGCCCTTCCGCCGCCTGCACTGGCTCGCCCTCGCCCAGCTCGAGAAAATGGCCGAGCAGGATCCTACGTCGACAGAGCACGAAGCGCGGCGCGAGGCAGCGTCCCCGCCCTCACCGCGCCGAGCGTCGCCCGATACGTGATCGCGTCGCCGTTGTCGTCGTCGGCTCCCGCCATGGCCTCGCAGCAGGTCGGGCAGAAATAGAACGTCCCCACCCGCCGATCATCCAAGTCCACCTCGCGCCGAGCGCGCACCCGCGCGCCTTTCCGGATCGCGCCCCAGCAGGTTTGGCAACGGTGCCGCACCCTCACTACCAAGAACTTGTCCGACAGAACCTTGACTGGCGTTTCATCGCCAGCGAACACGTCGTAGCTCAGGCAAGCCGCTTCATTCAGTGCCATCGCCGCCCTCCTCCGCTTCGTCCTTCACGTCGAGAACGTGCCGGATCGGCACGATGCGCGCCCACTCCGTCTTCTGGTCGAAGCGGACCTTGTGCATCCATGATCCTTCGAGGCGCTTGGCCGCCGTCAGCCATCCGCCCTGTTGCCAGTGGCTGCCCGCGAACACGCGCTGCAGCTCGGTATGGTCGGCTCCGGCGAAGGCGAGATAGACGCCCTCCGGCGGATCGTCCTCGGTCTTGCGGTTGCGGATGCGCACCACGCCGAGGCCCCAGCGGGAGAGGATGCGACGGGCCGCCTGTGCGCCGATGTTGGGCAGGAACATGTCGCTGTCCATGTCGTTCGGCTTCATGTCCTGTGGCCGCGCGCGGTCGGCCGCTATGTAGATCAGCGCGCGCAGCGGCGCTTCGGTCCGGACGTCGCCCTCATCGACCTTGACCGCCTTCTGGCAGAGCCGCTTGAGCATCCGTTCCGAATCGGAGCCGGTCACTTCGGCGCGCATCCTGAGATAGGGGATCAGGTCCTTCAGGTAGAACTCGATATCGCTTTCCTCCGCCACCGCGTCGTGCAGCAGCATGTGCTGCATCGCCAGCAGCGTGCCGAACGTGTCGGCCATGCGGTTGCCTTGCCGCCCTATCTGCGTCTGGATCGCCTTCCACCAGGGCGCCAGGTGATCCTTCCACGACGGCCAGCCCTTCACGATGCGCGCGCGCAGCCGGCGGCCCAGCTCGTGCACCTCGTCCCAATCGAAGATCGGCGGTTCCGCGCCGTCGAGAAACGGCAGCGCCTCGAAATGGCAGAGGCGCGTCAGGTCCTGCGGCTGCAGCGGCAACGGGTTGACGGAGGAGAACAGGAACGACGACTGGATGCGGAACACGGTCGCCTTGTGATCGGCGCCGCCGCGCGCGATCAGGCCGCCGCTCGCCGCCTGCCGCATCAGCTCGACGATGGCCTGCTTCTTGCGGTTGTCCGCGTCCGCCTCGATCTCGTCGAACAGCGCGGGCAGGCTCATCCGTTCGAGACGCTGCCACGTCGAGGCCGCCGAGCCGTCCTCCGCCCCGACATAGGCCTCGTCGCCGCCGAGCAGCGCCCGGATCAGCCGCTGCAGAGCCGACTTGCCCGCGCCGGACTCGCCCATGACCCAGCCCGCCGGCCGCCACGGCAGCGCGCCGCCGATCATCGCCGAGCCGAGCCAGCCGAGCAGCATGGCCGCGTCCAGCTCGCCGCGCTCCCAGCGCCACGTCTTGATCCACGCGAACACCCGGGCGGCCGGCCCGTCGTCGCCGTCCTGCGCATCGGCAGGCAGCGCGGGCGTAGGCTGCCGCTGCGACAGCGGGAACACGAGGCCCATGTGCAGGCCGAACGGCACCTGCCGGGGCTTCTCGCCCTTCTCGTAGATCATGACGTGATCGCCGTTGTGCAGGATCAGCGCCTCGCCCTTCGACCAGGCCCCGGCCTCGCGCACCCGCTCGCGCGCCTGCCAGACGCCGCGCTTGCTGAGCTCGCCGCACGCCACCATCAGCGCCGCGCGCACCGCCTCGCGGTCGATGCCGTTGACCCGGCCGCCCTCGCCGATGCGCGGGAACGTCGCTTCGAGCCACAGCCGCGCCTCTTCGCTCGCGAACAGCGCATCGACGCCGATCTGCGTCAGCCACCCGGCGCTGCGCTCGATGAGCTGGCCGTTGGCGTCGAGGAAGGCATAGAGATCGCCGTTCAACCCGAGCGGCTTGACCGGGCAGTCGTCCGGCAGCCGCTTGAACTGGCGCGGCGGCGGCGGGTTGCCCTTCTTCTTGCGCTTGTTCTTGCGCTCCTCGCGCTCGGCACCCTCCGGCATCCGCACCACGTTGTCCGGCGCCTCGCCCGTGACCGGCTCCGCCTTCGCCGCCTGCGGGCGCGGCGCGGGCGCGCTCGATACCTGGCCTTCGAGGTACTCGCCCAGCACGCGCGCAGCCTCTTCCTCGGGAGTTTCGTTCTGCTTCATGTCACTCATGCCCGGCGCTTCTCCGCGACCAACGCTTTCCACCACGCATTCCAGTCCTTGTCCGGCGGCTGGACGATCACGGCATCCCGCCCTTCCTCCAGCCGCCGCGCCCGACCGGCCTTCAACGCCTCATCGGCCTCCGAGCCCGGCGCGTCGCGGTTGCCCGCCAGCACGACGCGGCCGAACTGCGGCGGCAATTCCATGAACTTGTAGGCATTGACCGCCGTGCCGCAGGCCACGCGGTTGCGCGGCGTCGCGACGGCGAGCGTCATGCCTTCCTCGATCGCTTCGGCAATCGTGATCGACGAGCCCGGCGGCGCGTCCTTCCAGGAGTAGCCCCTGATCCACTGGCCGGGCCGCTTCTCGCTCTCGCGCAGGCCCGCCCACAGCCGGATCGCCCCGCCCAGCACGGTGCCGAGCGACAGCTTGCCCTCGATCTCGTCCCCGTTCCTGTCGCGGCCCTCGAAGCCGTCGCCGCGCACGCGGTCCCACTTGCCGCGCCGCTCGACCAGCCAGACCCGGTGAATGCCCTTGATCTTGCCCTCGCCGTGGACCACGGCCGCCACCATGGCGGGCAGCTTCCGCTTGAGCTGCGGGTGTTCGAGCGCCGGATGGTAGCGCAGCGCGCGCACCGGATACGGCAGCCGCCGCAGGTCCAGCCCCCGCTCGTCGCGGAAGTAGCGTTCGACCGGCGTGCCCATGAGGTCGTGGCACTCGTTCAGGAAGATGCTGGCCGACAGCTTCTCTTTCCAGGCCCGCTTGCGCTTCGCCTCTTCGTCCTCGCGCGCACGCCGTGCGGCGATCTTGGCGCGCTCCGCCGGCGTCAGCTCGACGACGCGGCCCTTGAGGATCGTGTCGCGCGCATAGGCGAAGGCCGCCTTCATGTCGGCATCGCCGAACTTGATGTAGTTGACGAGCCCGAGCGCGTCGCCGCCGCGATTGTTGTTGGCGTAGTGGACCCACACGCCCGCGTCGCTGCCGCTCATCGTCACTTCGAGCGACGAGCCGACCCAGCCGTCGTCCTTGTGCCCGGCCTTCCAGACGTTGCCGCGCTGCCTCCCGCCGATCAGCTCCGGCAGCCAGCTTTCCAGCCGGTCCACCAGCGCCTTGTTGAGGCTTTCGATATCCACCAGCACGCCCCGCCTACCAGCCGCGGAATCGCGTGGCCGAGAGCGCCGCCACGAGGCAGGCCGCCAGAGCCAGGAGGATCGCGGCCTCGCCCGCCGTCATGGACCGGCCCGGAAAAGGCCCGGCGGCACGAGTGAGACAGACTCGCGCGCCGGGTTCAGGTTCCAAGCCATCAGGGGCCAGCGAGAACTCACCGCCTGCCCCCATCCACTCGGGCTGGGCCGAGCTTGTTGCGATGCGCGCTCCACTTGCCGCGCATCCACGTTCCGACATCGCCGCGCCGCGTGCAGAGCCACTGCCCGTTCGGCTGCCGCGTGTTCATCTCGCCGTCACTGTCGTTCAGCACCCAGGCCGTGAAGCCGCGCCACGCGCCGCTCGCGAACTGCCCGTCCGCATGGTCCTTCGCCTCGATCAGCGTGGCGAACTTGATCCCGCCCGGCGGGGTGACGAAGCACTTGTTGGCGTGATCGCGCGCCGTCAGGCGCCACTGTCCCGATGCTCCGCCGCTCGCGGTTGCAACCGGAGCGGGCTCCTCGCTCAACGCGAAGTCGTCGCCCCCGCTCACTTTCACCCTCCCGTGTACCGTGTTTCCCGTGAAACACTCCCTACCGGAGGGGGCGACAACGGTGGGTAGAACACGTTCGCGTCGAAGGCGCCGTCTGCGATCTCGATCAGGGCGGCCATGGCGACACGGCCGGGCACCCGGTGAAGGCGGTCGCCCGGCGGCAGCGTCCAGCGGCGTACCCATTCGTATTCCACCGGCTCGTGCCCGTGCGCCTCCAGCTTGGCGTTCAGCGCGTTCCTCAGGTCGGTGATGCTCCACCCCTTCGCCTGCAGCCAGTCGCGGATTGCCGTCGTCATCGCGCCGTCCTCGTCTTGTGCTCCCGTGGGGAGTATTGCCACTACATCTAGTGGGTTCCTGAATACTCCCGTTTGGAGTAAAAGGTCAAGCTCGTGCCCGCCTCAGCCCTCCTGTTTACTCCCACTCGTAGCGTGCCCCCGGCCGTGACGTGGGGGCATCGTGGCTTGATGGCAGGCCGCCCTCGCACCACCAAGCCGCCGCTGCATCCCAACCGGATCGCCGCCGCGCGCGAGGCTGCGGAGATGACCCAGGAGCAGCTCGCGACCGCCGTTGGGATGGCCTATCAGACGCTCGGCAAGCTGGAGCGCGGCGAGAGCCGCTTGCGCTGGGAAGCGGCGCAGCGGATCGCCAGGGCGCTCGGATGCACGCCATTCGAGCTTGTTCCGGAAGGCGAAGGGCTCGATGCGCGCCAGATCGAGATGCTGCGCCTTCTCGACAAGATGGGTCCAGCCGATGCCGAACGCTGGTTGAAACTCGGCCGCGCCCTGCTACCGACCGGAGAGGAACGCAAGGCCGAGGCGATCCGCGACGTAGCCTAGCCGGGCCGCCCCGGCCGGGGGCGATTCTCCCTGCATTCCTACTGCGTTCACTTTCCATGCGCGTTTCGGGATTATTTACTCCTGTTCGGAGTTTTTGCCTTGACCCTATTTCCTCCCTGTGGGAGTAATCCTCCACCTTAACCCACGGTGGACACCAGATGGCCCGCAACATTCCCACCCCCAAGGCTCCCACACTGGCCGAGCGCGTGACGGCGGCCCGCGCCGCCCGCTTCCCCTCCCTGCGTCAGGCGGTCGCAGCCAGCGCCAGGACCAAGACCCCGGTGTCCTACGGGACATGGGCCGAGATCGAGAACGGAGCCAACGACAACCCCAAGATGTCGACGATCCTCGGCATCGCCGCCACCCTCGGCATCAAGCCTTCCGCCCTGCTCGAAGCGCCAGGAGGAGCGCACGCCGTGCGCGAAGTCCCCGTCGCCTGCGTGTTCCAGAACCCGGCCAATCCGCGCCGCGAGTTCGACGAGGCCGACATCGATGGTCTGGCCGCGAGCTTCAAGGAATTCGGCCAGCTCCAGCCGATCACGGTGCGCCCCTTCAAGGCTCCCGAGATCAGCGGCGAAGCCTTCGAGATCGTCTTTGGCGAGCGCCGTTGGCGCGCGGCGCGGCGGGCGTTCGGCCCCAAGGGCACGGTCAAGATCATCGTGCGCGAGATCGCCGACAACGACGCGGCCATGCTCATGCTGGCCGAGAACATGCTGCGCGTGGACATGGCGCCGCTCGACACGGCCGACGCCATCGCGCGCGCCACCGTCTCCCACAGCACCGCCGAGCTGGTCGCCTCGACCGGCAAGAGCAAGCGCTGGGTCCAGGAAATGGCCCAGGTCGGCAAGAACCTCTGCGACGACGCGCGCGAGTATCTCGCCAAGGGCCACTTGAAGATCAGCCACGCGGTGATCCTCGCGGGCATCAAGGACAAGGGCGAGCAGGCGAGCCTCGCCGTCTATGCCACCCAGCTCACCGAAGATCAGCTCCGCCAGCTCGTGGCCGAGCGCAAGGCGAAGAAGGACGCGCCTGCGCTGCCGCTCCCCCTCGACGGGACCAGCGGCAGCAACCCGCCCGTCAAGCCCAAGCCCTCCCCAGCGTCCGGCAGTGTATCGCCGGGCGCATACCCGCCGCCGCCCGCAGCAACCCCTGCACCCCCAGCGGGCGGCGGCACCCCTTCGACAGCGAAGCCGCCCGCCCTGCCGAAGGGCACGCCGGTCAAGCCGTCCCTCGATTGGGACGAGAGCGGCGCTTTGAACGCGGGCGCTTTCCATGCGGTCGTGTTCGAGTCGCTCGGCGTGGTCAAGACCGCCTTCTCCTCCCCGAGCTGGTCGCAGCTCTGCATCGAGACGGCGCGACACTTCCCCGACTCCGACTTCCTCCACTCGCAAGTGGGCTGGCACTGCGATCCGGACGGCGAGCCCACCATCGGCATGTTCGGCCAGATCATCGTCATGCGGACGGACGGGCTCTGATGGCCGACGACCTCATCAAGTCGGGCGAGATACCCGCGCTGTTCGGCAAGGGGCCGCGCTGGCTGGAGCGCAATCTGGAGAAGCTCCGCGAGAAGGGCTTCCCCGAGCCGGTGTCGCGCGGCGTCTATCTGCGCTCGGCCGTGATCGCCTTCCGCGACACGCTGGGCCGCGCGCGCACCGACGAACTGCGCGGCGCCGTCACCGTCAGCCTCCAGATGGCGCCGCCACACGACGCCAAGAGCGTGCGGTCACGCATCGCGCGCACGCTGGCGCACGGCCGATGACATCGCTCTTCACCAAGCGGCCCGCCCAGCAGGGTCCCAAGGGCTGGCCGAAGCCGACCTACGACGAGCTGCGCCGCATGAAGGCCGACCTCGACGGCTTTCACTGGCGCATCGCCGAGAGCATGGAGCTGCTCGCGCAGCTCGGCAGCCTCGACGTTGTGCGTGTCGAGCGGCTCGACGGCGGCCACTGGAGTTTCGCCTGGAACGGCACCGCCCGGCAGATCGCGACGCCCGCACACACGCGCTGGCCCGCGCCGCCCATCGACCTGCCGCCTCGCCACTGCGTCACGTTCCTGCACGGCCTGCCCTGGGGCCGCTGGACCGACAGCGCCGGATGGCAATGGGAGGAAGCGCGCTGGCTCGCCGCGCTCGCCGCCCACGTCGCAGCTCGTGAGCCGGAGAAGCCTCATGGCTGACGACAATCCCCTGCCCAGCGCGATCGCCGATGTCATCAAGGAACGGCACCGGCAGATCACCGAGGAGCATCGCACCGCCGAGCGCGACGACACCTACCTGCACGGCGAGCTGGCTCGCGCGGCAGGCTGGTATGCCCTCGCCTCGGTGCGCTTCGCGCCGGGCGCGACCTCGCCGCACCGACTGCCCCTCTTCGAGGACGAGTCCTACGGCTGGCCGTGGGCGCTGCCGTGGTTCAAACCCAAGGATCGCCGCGCCGACCTCGTCCGCGCGGGCGCCCTCATCCTGGCCGAGATCGAGCGCCTCGACCGCAATGCTTCACGGAGCGCCGGCCCAGGGAGCGCCCCATGAGCAGCCATCCCGAACGCTCCCGCTTCGGCCGCTCCGCCCCGCGCCTCGCCGAGCTGACCGGCCTGCCGCTCTTCGTCCGCATGGCCGAGACGGGCAAGGCCTTCCCGATGACCTACCGCATCGACAAGGACGTGATCCCGCGCGTCCCCGAGGGCCACAGGAGCCATGCGCGGCGGCTCATCCGGCTGCTGAGTTTCTCGCAGCGCTACCTCCAGGCGACGCTCGAAGAGGGCGCGATGCGCCACGACACCGAGGGCCGTCCCGTCGAGCCCGTCACCGAGGCCGACAAGGAGTGGGCGCGCACGATGCTCGGCCGCCCGCAGCGCCACGTCGAGACGGCAGCCCAGCGCCGCAAGCGCCACGCACGCCGTGCGCTCGCCGCCGAGGGAGCCGAGGCATGAGGAAGACCGTCCAGAGCTTGGGGGATGCCCCTATCGAGCCGCGCTACGCCAGCCAGATGAACGCGCTTGGACATGCGCTCGATACGGCGCTCAACAAGGGCAAGTTGCCCGCGCGAGACACCGGCTTCGTGCTGCTCGTGTTTCCGCTGCACGATCACGAGGGCCGCTGCAACTACATCAGCAACGGCCAGCGCGAGGACGTGATCGTCCTGTTGCGCGAGCAGCTCGCCCGCTTCGAGGGTATGCCCGACGCGAAGGGCCGGGCATGAACCGCTGCACCCACCATGCCTGCCGATGCGCGCGCGCCGACGAGCTTGCCCGCATCGCCGACCGCACGGGCGAGGCCCGCTATCTGGCCGAGGCCGTGGCGGTTCATTCGCAGGAAGTCGAATGCCGCCAATCCGATCCGAAGCGAGCCGAGCCATGACCGCTTACAGCTACGTTCCACCGCGCCAGATCGCGAAGGGTCGAAAGGGAACACCGGGGATTGCCAAGCACGGCAAGGTGCTGGTCCACATCAATCGCGCCCGTGATCCCGACGGACCGTCTATCACCAGCAAGTCGATGACCGTGCAAGAGCGCGACAAGCTCACACGCAAGCTGGTCGAACTGCTCAACGAGGACGCCGAACATC
>CAYRBQ010000119.1:0-9230 GCA_964422305.1 uncultured Reyranella sp.
AGTCCTTGGCCTCGGCGATCATCAGGCCCCACGACGGCAGCGGCGGCGGCACGCCCAATCCGAGGAAGGAGAGGGCGGCCTCGAGCAGGATGGCGAGCGCGATCTCGAGTGTCGCCACGACGACGAGATGGCTCGCGATGTTGGGCAGCACCTCGCGCGCGAGGATGCGAAAGCGCGAGCAGCCGGCGCACCACGCCGCGGCGACGAAATCGAGATGGCGCACCTGCATGGTGGTCGAGCGCGCCACCACGGCGAAGCGGTCCCACAGCAGCAGGCCGAGGGTGAGCACCAGGAGCGTCATCGAGCTGCCGAGCAGGCCGACGACCGCGAGGGCGACCAGCACGACCGGGATGGAAAGGCGGGTGGTGATGGCGAACAGCACGGCGTCGTCGACCCGGCCGCCCATGAAGCCGCCCAGCACGCCGATCGCGATGCCGATGATGCCCGAGACGATGGTGACGGTGATGCCGATCAGCATGGAGATGCGGCAGCCCCAGATCAGGCGCGAGAGGTAGTCGCGGCCGAGCTGGTCGGTGCCCAGCAGGTGGTTGGGATCGGTGCCCGCCATCCAGAACGGCACCAGCAGGCGCTTGCCCAGGTCCTGGGCGAACGGGTCGTGCGGCACGATCAGCGGCGCGAAGATCGCGCAGAAGGTGGCCAGCCCCACGATGGCCGCGCCGATCCAGGTGCTGACGCTCTTCCAGCCGCGCTTGGGGCCGGAGGTGACGGCGACGACGCTCATGAGCCGCGCAGCCTCGGATCGAGCACGGCGTTCATCAGGTCGGCGAGCGTGGTCAGGCCGACATAGATCACGGCCAGCACCAGCACCACGGCCTGCACCACCGGGAAGTCGTTCTTGCCGATCGACTCCCAGGCCAGGAAGCCCACGCCGTGCAGGGCGAAGACCTGCTCGATCACGATCGAGCCGCCCAGCATGAAGCCGAGCTGCACGGCGGCGATCGCCACCACCGGGATGGCGGCGTTGCGCAGCGCGTGCTTCAGCAGGATCGAGGCGCGCGACAGGCCCTTGGCGCGGGCGGTGCGGATATAGTCCGAGCCCAGCGACTGGATCATGCCGGCCCGGGTAAGGCGGGTCAGCGCCGGCACCGCCGAGAAGGCCAGCACGATGCCGGGCATCACGTAGTGCTGCCACGAGCCGGTGCCCGAGATCGGCAGCCAGCCGAGCTGCAGGCCGAGCGTGATCATCAGCAGCAGGCCCAGCCAGAAGGAGGGCATGGCCTGGCCGAGCAGCGCGATCGCCTGCACGAAGCGGTCGAGGCCGGTGTTCTCGCGAACCGCCGCCAGGATGCCGAGCGGCAGCGAGACCAGCAGCGCGATCACCAGGCCGGTCAGGCCGAGCGTCAGGGTCACCGGCATGCGCTCGGCGATCAGCGTCCCGACGCGCTTCTTGAAGAAGAAGCTGTCGCCCAGGTCGCCGGTCATGGCGCGGGCGACCCAGTCGAAGAACTGCGTGGTGACCGGCCGGTCGAGCCCGTAAGCCTTGCGGACGATCTCGATGTCTTCCTGGGTGGCGCTCGGGCCCGCGATCGAGATCGCGAGATCGCCCGAGAGGCGGGTGAGCATGAAGGCTAGCGTCATCACCGTCGCGGCGACGAGCAGCGCGACGATCAGGCGGCGGGCGAGGAATTGGAGCATAGGCGGCGGCGAGCTTAGAGCGGATCGATCCCGAACGCGACCATGCGAATCCCGCGCCAAATTGCAAGGTCCGGCGATGCACAAACGATCACAGGGAGGCGCTTGGCGAGGGCGCGCGGCTCCTATATGGGGGAGTCATGCCGGTGTTCAACAATCCGCGGCGCACGCCCTGCTTCAGCACGGCGCCGTCCCTCGAGGACTTCGAAGCGATCGCCGCCGAGGCGCTCGCGACGATTCCCGAGGAGTTCCGCAAGCATGTCGGCAACGTCCGCATCCAGGTCGACGACTTCCCGTCCGACGAGGTCGAGAAGGAGATGGAGCTCGAGACTCCGTTCGACCTGCTCGGCCTCTACCAGGGCGTCTCGATGATGGAGCGCGGCGCCGGCCACGTCGCCAACGACATCGACCGCATCTTCCTCTACCGCCGTCCGATCCTCGACTACTGGTGCGAATCGGGCGAGGACCTCCCGCACATCGTGCGGCACGTGCTGATCCACGAGATCGGCCATCATTTCGGCCTGAGCGACGACGACATGGAAGCGATCGAGGCCCGCGCCGAAGAGGAATCGCAGCGCGCCCAGCCCGGAGCGTAGCCGCTAGACCCGCATCGCCTCGCGGTAGAGGCGCTCGACGTTCGTCCATTTGATCACCCGCGTGAACGCGTCGATGTACCTGGCGACGTCGTCGCCGTAGTCGGCCTCGTAGGCATGCTTGTACATGTCGACGGCGAGCAGCGGCGCAGCGCCCGCCGGAGCCATCGAGTCGTCACCGGCCCAGTGGTTGAACAGGCGCTTGTCGCGCGGCGAGTGGGCCAGGATCACCCAGCCCTCGCCCTCGGTGAGCGTCCGGCCGGTCGCGACGAACTCGGCCTTCCAGCGGTCGATGCTGCCGAAGTCGCGGCCCATCGCCTGCTCGAGCAGGCCCGACGGCCGGCTCGGCGCCTCGCCGATGCCATCGAAGTAGAGTTCGTGCAGGACCGACGAATTGTAGCTGCTGTGCTCCTCGCGCTTCAGCTCCGCCACCTTTTCGGCCGGGGCGTTGCCGAAGTCGAGCTTGGTCAGCTCGTCGCCGATCGTGTTCAGCCGCTTGACGCGTTCCGCATAGAGACCGTGATGGCCGCGCAGAAGATCCGCCGACAGGCCCTTCACCTTCTCCGGGTTGAAGGTGAAGGGCTTGGCGGTGATCTTGGGAGACACGGCGACGCTGGCGATTTGTTGCTGGGCGCGTGCGCCAAGCGCCATGGCGCCAACCAGCAGGCCGGCACCCGCGGCCACGGAGCGGCGGGGGAGGACGGTCATGTCGGGCTCCTGCTTGTTCTTTCCCTCGATGAGGAACGCCGCTCAGGAGGGAGAGTTGCGCTGCACCGCGGGAAGCCGATAGAGGCCCTCGACCATCGCCTCGGCGGGCTGGTAGGCGCGCAGCACAAGGCGCATCGGCCCTGCCGGTGCGGGCAGCCAGTTGGCCATGCGGCCGCCGTCCGGCCGGTCGCGCTGGATATAGAGAGTGAGCGAGCCATCGGCGCCGCGAGCGAGATCGGGCGTGCGATCGCCGATGGCGTGGCGGCCGAGCGGGCTGTCGACGAAGAGCGCACGCCCCTCTGCCGTCACCCCGTAGGCCGAGAGCGACCAGAAGGCGTTCACCGGCGGCAGCGCGCCCGCCGGAAAGGTGATCTCGTAGCGATTGGCGCCGTTCAGCGGCCGGCCGCCGCCGTCGGCGTTGCAGGTCACGTGGATCGCTTCGCCCGGCATCAGGGAGCCGAGACCGGTGAGGGCGGTCGCCGCGCGATAGAGATGGTCGTCACCGAAGTTGCCGAGATGACGCTCGCCGTAGGTCCAGCCATCGATCGTGCGGCCGCGCCGGCCGGCGGCTGCGCGGATGTCGGCATGACCCTGCTCGATGCCCGACTGGATAGCGCGCAGCTCGGCGGCGCCGAAGGCGCGGCGGTCGAACTTGCGGCCGGGCTTCAGCTTCAGCGGCGCCAGCGCCTCGAGGATCGGCTTGTCGCGCTCGGGCAGCGGGCTCTCGGCCAGCGCGCGCATGCCGACGTCGAACAGGTCGAACGGCTCCGACGTATTGGCCGCAGGCCAGTCGGCGACGGGATCGGGCGGCGCCTGGGTGCGGAAGCGCATCAGCTCTCCCGTCTCGAGGATCCGACGCTCGTTACTCATGTCGGGCGTCTCGAGCAGCACGCGGGCCTGCAGGATGCGCGCGCGGTCGAGTTCGTCCGGCGCGTCGACCACGATGCGCCCGATCAGCCACACCGGGTTGGTCGGCGAGCGGATCAGTGCGACTTCGCTCGACGCATCGCCCTTCCAGGCGGGGCCGACGATCATCTGCGTCGGCGGCCGGCCGCCCTGCAGGCGGTGGCTGACCACGGCGAAGTTGTCGGTGAAGAGGTCGAGGAAGGCGTAGCTGTAGTAGAGGTCGCCGACCGGCGGCACCGTGAGGAACAGCGGTTCCAGCGAGAGGTCGAGCCAGGCGATCGAGTAGAGCGTGTCGGCGTCGGGCGTCGTCGCCGGGCGCCCGTCGTCGCCGGCCGGCGTCTCGAGGTGGCGGAAGCGATTGAGGCGCTGGCGCAGCGGATTGCTCTCATCGACCGTGGCGCGCCAGCGCCTGCGGTACATCTCGTAGACCGGGAACAGGTAGATGGTGGCACGCCGCGCGAGATCGCGCAGCGCGGCCGGAGAGTCCTGCGCGCGCGCCACGGTCGGTACGGCGAGCGCACCGGCGATGACGGAGCGGCGGCCGAGCCGCTTCACGCCGCGCGCTCCCGCATCAGGCGCCGCTCCCTCACGAACGCTGCCGCCGCGCGCCACGGCTCGATCGTCCAGAAGGAGCGTGCGCGGCCGGAGGGCGAGGCCAGCACGAAGGCGACCGCGCCCTCCAGCAACTCCGCCTGGCGTCCGTAGGCCGGCGACTTCACGCCGAGCGCCAATGAAGCGGCATGCTTGGACGTGAAGGCGATGGCGGCAGGGCGGAACTTGCGGAGCTTGGCGTGCAGCGACTTCGCGTCCATCGCCGCCGGCGTCAGCTCGTGATCGGAGCCGACCTCGGTCTTGTTGAGGTCGGTAAGCCCTATGCCGAAGCCCAGCAGCTCGGGAAACCGCTGCGGCGCCAGCCGCTCCGGCGTCAGGCCCACGGCGTGCAGGGTCGGCCAGAAGGCGTTGCCGGGATTGGCATAGTAGGCGCGCGCCCTGAACGACGCCGGGCTGGGCGCGGTGCCGCAGAACACCAGGTCGAGACCCGGTGCCAGCAGATCGGGAATGAGCTGTCTATTGCGGCTTGATGCCCGCTGCACGGATGACCTCGCCCCAACGCCGGTATTCGGCCTTGATGAAGGCGTCGACCTCGGGCAGCGGCATGCTGCCGGGCTCGAAGCCGCCCTGCTGCATGCTGGCGATCACGTCGGGCGACTGCAACGCCTTCTCGGTCGCGGCCGCGAGCCTGGCCTTCGCCTTGGCCGGCGTGCCGGTCGGCACCGCCCACATCGACCAGGAGGTGACGACGATGTCGGGAAAGCCCGCCTCGACGAAGGTCGGCGTATCGGGCGCTGCGGACGAACGCTTGGCGCCGGTCGAGGCGACCGGCTTCAGCTTGCCGGCGGTGACCTGACCCATCAGCGAGTCGATGTTGGCGATGCAGAGCGGGATGTGGCCCGCCAGCACGTCGGCCGCCGCTGCCGCCGCGCCGCGATAGCTGATGAAGGTCATGTCGACGCCGGTCTTCTGCTTCAGGAGTTCCATGGTGAGCGAAGGCGACGTGCCCACGCCCGAGGAGCCGTAGCTGATCTTGCCGGGCTCCGCCTTGGCGGCGGCGATCAGCTTGGGCAACGTGTCGTGCGGGAAGCCGGGATGGCAGCACAGGAGGTTGGGCTGGGTGCCGATCCACGCCACCGGCTCGAGATCGGTGAAGGCGTTGTAGGCGGGCTTGGCGTAGAGATTGGGGACCAGCGCGTGGCTGCCGATGCCGCCCAGCAGCACGGAGTAGCCGTCGGGCGGCGACTTGGCGACGTTGTCGGCGGCGATCGAGCCGCCGGCGCCGGTGCGATTGTCGATGACGAAGGTCTGGCCGAGATACTCGGTGAGCTTCACCGCGAGGCGTCGCGCGATATTGTCCTGCGAGCCGCCCGGCGTGAACGGACAGACGATACGTACGTTGCGGTTGGGCCAATCGTCGCCCTGCGCAAAGGCCGACGGGGCCAGGGCGCCCGGGGCGAACGGCACGGCGGCGAGTGCTGCCGTGAAATGGCGTCTCCTCATTCTTCTTCCTTTATCGGCAAACCTTGTTTCTCCGATGATGCCCGAGCGGGCCGGGTTTCGACCAGAGGTTTCGCCGCCTTGTTCGCTCCTCGGTGTCGGGCATGATGCCGGCCGGGAGGACGGAAATGCACACGATCGACAAGGCCGACGAGGCGCAGCTTCTCGCCACCATCGACCGCTGGGTCGAGCGCGAGGTGAGGCCACGCGTCAAGGAGTTCGACCATGCCGACCGATGGCCGGCCGAGATCGTGGAGCAGATGAAGGAGCTCGGCCTGTTCGGCGCCACCGTCAGCCCTGAGTATGGCGGCCTCGGCCTGCCGGCCACGACCTACGCCCAGATCGTGATGAAGATCTCGGCTGTCTGGATGGCGATCACCGGCATCTTCAACTCCCACCTGATGCTGGCGCTGGCGGTCGAGAAGTTCGGCACCGAACCGCAGAAGCGGCACTGGCTGCCGAAGTTCGCGAGCGGCGAGGTGCGGGGCGGGCTGGCGCTCACCGAGCCCAATGCCGGCACCGACCTGCAGGCGATCCGCATGACGGCGCGGCGCGAAGGACCGGACTACGTGATCAACGGCACCAAGACCTGGATCAGCAACGGCATCGAAGGCTCGTGCTTCGCGCTGCTGGTGAAGACGAACCCCGAGGCCAGCCCGCGCTATTCCGGCATGAGCCTGTTCATCGCGCCCAAGGGGCCGGGCTTCACCGTCGGTCGCAAGCTCGAGAAGCTCGGCTACAAGTCGATCGATTCCGGTGAGCTGGTCTTCGACAACTACCGCATCCCGGCCGACCACCTGATCGGCGAGGTCGAAGGCCGCGGCTTCACCCAGGTCGCGGGCGGGCTGGAGCTCGGCCGCATCAACGTGGCGGCCAGAGGCGTGGGCATCGCCGAGGGCGCGCTGCGGCTTGCCACGGACTACGCGCAACTGCGCCAGACCTTCGGCAAGCCGATCATCGAGCATCAGGCGATCGCGCTGAAGATCGGCGAGATGGCGACGCGCGCCCGCGCCGCGCGGCTCCTCACGCTCGACGCCGCGCAGGCCTTCGACCGCGGCGAGCGCTGCGACATGGAGGCCGGCATGGCGAAGTACTTCGCCTCGGAGGCGGCGCTCGAGAACTCGACGGAGTCCATGCGCATCCATGGTGCCTACGGCGACTCCAAGGAATACGTCATCGAGCGGCTCTTCCGCGATGAGCCGCTCACCTGCATCGGCGAGGGCACCAACGAGATGCAGCGCATCATCATCGCCAAGCAATGGGCGCGCAGGTCGGCCGCGTGATGGACAAGCCGCTCGAGGGAATCCGCGTCCTGACGCTGGAGCAGTTCGGCGCCGGTCCTTACGGCACGATGTTCCTGGCGGAGCTGGGCGCCGAGGTGATCAAGGTCGAGCCGCCGGAAGGCGACCCGTCGCGTCAGGTCGGTCCCTACAAGCTCGGCAAGGACGACAGCGAGTACTTCCAGGCCTGGAACCTCGGCAAGAGGAGCGTGACCATCGACATGAAGTCGACCGAGGGCCGGCGGCAGTTCGAGGCGCTGGTGAAGAGCGCGGACTGCGTGGTGAACAACATGCGCGGCACGCAGCCTGCCAAGCTCGGCATCGACTATGCGAGCCTGAAGCACCTGAAGCCCGAGATCGTCTGCCTGCACATCTCGGCCTATGGCCGCATCGGCGAGCGTGCAGATTGGCCGGGCTACGATTTCCTGATGCAGGCCGAGGCGGGCCTGATGGAGCTGACCGGCGATCCCGACGGGCCGCCGACCAGGGTCGGCGTCTCGCTGATCGACAGCATGAGCGGCCTCACCGGCACGGTGGGCCTCCTGGCCTGCCTGTTGCGCGCCAAGACCACGGGAAAGGGCGGCGACGTCGAGACCTGCCTCTACGACGTCGCCATGCACCAGCTCACCTATCCCGGCGCCTGGTACCTGAACGAGGGTGACGTCTCGCCCCGGGTGTCGCGCTCGGCGCATCTCTCACTGGCGCCGGTCCAGACCTTCCCCACGAAGGACGGCTGGATCTTCATCATGTGCATGACGCAGAAATTCTGGCTGTCGCTCTGTGAGGCGATGGGCCGCGGCGATCTCGTGAAGGACCCGCGCTTCCCCGATCCCAACACGCGGGCGTGCAACCGCGCCGAGCTCACCGACGCGCTCGATCCGACGTTCCGGACGCGCACGACCGATGAATGGCTGGCGAAGTTCAATGGCCTGCTGCCCGCGGCACCGGTGCATCGCCTCGACCAAGCGCTCGACAGCGCGTTTGCCCGGGAGGCGGGCATGGTCTCTGCCGTGTCGCATCCGGTGAAGGGCGCACTCAAGACCATCGCCAATCCCATCAGGGTCGACGGCGAGCGCCTGTCGCAAGAGGCCTGCTCGCCGCTCGGCGCCGACAACAAGACGTATCTCGTTTGAAGGTTCGGGCATGAAGCTGCAGGGCATCAAGGTCGTCGATCTCTCGTGGTTCCTGCCGGGGCCGTACCTCACGACGGCGCTGGCCGATCACGGCGCCGAGGTGATCAAGGTCGAGCCGCCGGGCGAGGGCGATCCCGGCCGCCACATCCTGCCGCCCGATGCGCGCACCTCGGTGTTCTTCCGCAACATGGGCCGCGGCAAAAAGAGCGTCGTGCTCGACCTCAAGAGCGAGCAGGGCCGCGCCGATCTCCTTCGGCTGGCTTGCGAGGCCGACGTGCTGGTCGAGTCGTTCCGCCCCGGCGTCGCGGCGCGCTTCGGCATCGGCTACGACGTGGTCGCGGCGAAGAACCCCGGCATCGTCTATTGCTCGATCAGCGCTTTCGGTCAGGACGGCGCCTATCCCGGCCGTGCCGCCCACGACCTCGCGCTCGAGGCAATGACCGGCGTGCTGAGCCTGACTTTGGGCGACGACGGAAGGCCGGCGATCCCCGGCATTCCGGTCGCCGACCTGGTGAGCGGCCTGCATGGCTTGAGTGGCGTGTTGATGGCGCTGCTGCGCCGCAAGGACACCGGCCGCGGCGACTATATCGACGTCTCCATGCACGAGACGCTGATGGCGTCCTGCGCCAACGTGGTCGGCTCGGCGTTCATGGAGAACAGGCAGCCCGACGTGAAGAACCAGCGCACCACCGGTGGCTCGGCCTTCTATCGCGTCTACGACACGTCGGACGGCCGCCAACTCGTGCTGGCGGGGCAGGAGATGAAGTTCGTCAAGAACCTGCTGGGCGCGCTCGGCAGGCCCGAGATGGCCCCGCTCTGCGAGTGGCCGGGCGCGCACCAGAAGCCGGTGATGGACTTTCTCGCGGCGACGTTCCGCGAGAAGCCGCTGGCGCACTGGATGACAT
>CAYRBQ010000120.1:0-9212 GCA_964422305.1 uncultured Reyranella sp.
GTGCGGATGCGGTCGCGCCGGCCGGTGAGGATCTTGTGCGGATAGGCCTGGTGGCCGACGTCCCAGATCAGCCGGTCCTTCGGCGTGTCGAACACGTAGTGCAGCGCCACCGTGAGCTCGACGACGCCCAGCCCCGCGCCGAGATGGCCGCCGGTGACCGAGACGGCGGAGATCGTCTCCTGCCGCAGTTCATCGGCGAGCTGGCGCAGCTGGTCGGCCCGCAGCCGACGGATGTCGGCAGGCACGTCCACGGTGTCGAGGAGCGGCGTCGTACTCTGGCCGGTCATGGCGCTCACTATACTCCTGCCGGGCGGCTCACGCCCGCCGGCTGACGACGAAATTGGCGGCCTGCTTTAGCAAATCCGCAGAGGGACCGAACGGTTCGAGATGCGCGGCGGCCTGTCGCGCCAGCAGCCCGGCCTGCGCCCGCGCCCGCTCCAGACCCAGGATCGACACGAAGGTCGCCTTCCCCGCCGCCACGTCCTTGCCCGGCGTCTTGCCGAGCTCGACCACGTTGCCCTCTACATCGAGCAGGTCGTCGACGATCTGGAAGGCGAGGCCGAGATCATGGGCATAGGCCTGCAACGCCATGCGCATCGGCTCGCTCGCCTTGCCGAGAATCGCTCCCGCCGTGCAGGAGAAGGAGATCAACGCGCCGGTCTTCAATCGTTGCAGGCGCGTGATGGCGCCGATCGACATCTCCTCGGCGCCCTGTTCCTCGGCCAGCAGGTCGAGCATCTGGCCGCCCACCATGCCGTGCGCGCCCGAGGCTTTGGCGAGCTCCGCCACCAGCGCGGCGCGGACCGCGGGGTCGCCGTGCGTGTCCTCGTGCGCCAGCACCTCGAAGGCCAGCGCCTGCAGCGCATCGCCCGCCAGGATCGCCGTCGCCTCGTCGAACTGCCTGTGGCACGAGGGCTTGCCGCGCCGGAGGTCGTCGTCGTCCATCGCCGGCAGGTCGTCGTGGATCAGCGAATAGGCGTGCACGAACTCGATGGCGCTCGCCGTGCGCAGCGCCGGGATCTTGCCCACCTTGAACAGCGTGGCGCCCGCCAGCACGAAGAAGGCGCGCAGCCGCTTGCCACCGCCGAGGCTCGAATAGCGCATCGCCTCGAACACGCGCGCTTCGCCGGAATCTCCCCCCTTGCCACCACCCGGCAGCAGGCGATCCATGGTCTGCTCGACGGAGTCCGCGGCGAACGACAGCGCGGCGTCGAACTGGCGGTGCGACGACAACGGCATGGAAGGACGGCTCAGCCGAGGTCGGCAGGCTGTGCGGCGACCGAACCGTCGGCCGAGAAGACGATCTTCTCGACCTTCATCTTGGCCTCGGCGAGCCGCTGCTCGCAGTGGCGCTTCAGCAGCGCGCCCCGTTCGTAGGCCGAAATCGCCTCGTCGAGCTTTACCTGGCCGCGCTCGAGCTGCTGGACGATGCCTTCCAGCTCCTTCAGCGCGTCCTCGAAGGAGAGGGCCGCGATGTCCTTGGGCAGTACGGGTTCTTTGGCCAATTTTGCCTCTTCATTCGCCTCTGGCGGGGGTCGCGCGGGATCGTAGCCGTCCGGCCTCGACATGTCGAAAGATGCCGCGCACGTCACCATTCGAGGCCGCAAAGTGCCTGATTCCGAGAGGAAAATCGCCAGTTCTCAACTGTGGATAGCGATGCACGCACTTGTGACATGGCCGCTTTGCATGTTCGCACGCCAAAACCCCCGCCTCACGATTGCGACAGTGACAGCGCGATGGCACGTTTCGCCCCGCAAAGAAATAAACAGCCATTCACCAGGAGTAGAACGCCCATGGGCAACGTTAGCCATCTCGTCACGCGAACCGCGGCCTTCCAGAGCTCGGTCGAGAACGGTCTCGCCGAGGGATCGAACAGCAAGGACCGTCAGTTCGTCACGGCGCTCGCCCGTGGCCTCGACATCCTCCGCGCCTTCCACGCCGGCGAAGGCATGCTGGGCAACCAGGAGATCGCGCACCGCACCGGCCTGCCGAAGCCGACCGTCGCCCGCCTGACGCACACGCTGACCGAGCTGGGCTACCTCAACTACATCCGCCGCTTCCGCAAGTACGAGCTCGGCGCCTCGGTGCTGGCGCTCGGCTACGCCGCGATCTCGTCGATGGACGTGCGCCGCGCCTCGCGCCAGCCGCTGGAGCAGCTCGCGCACGCGCTCAACGCCTCGACGGCGCTGGGCGGCCGCGACCGTCACTCGATGATCTACCTCGAAGCCTGCCGCGGCCCGTCCGTGGTGGCGATCACGCACGATGTCGGCACCCGCGTGCCGATGGCCAGCACGGCGATGGGACGCGCCTATCTCTTCTCGCTGCCCGACGTCGACCGTAACAAGCAGATCGATGCGATCCGCCGCCGCTGGCGCGACGACTGGGCCAAGGTGAAGACCGGCCTCGAGCGCTCGTTCAAGGAGCTGACCGACCGCGGCTTCTGCGTCACCTGGGGCGAGTGGCTGCCCGAACTCTGCGGCGTCGGCGCCCCGCTGCGCAACTCCGATGGCACGGCCGCCTACGCGGTCAACGCTTCGGCGCCGATTTACCAGATCAGCCGCGACCGTCTCGAGGCCGACTGGGGCCCGCGCCTGGTCAAGGTCGCCCGCGACATCCGCACCGGCATGGCGGCGCAGCCGTCGATGTCGACGCAGGCCTCGCCGGTCCGTCCGGCCATGAGCAACGGCAACGGCCACCGCGCTCCGATGTCGGCGATGGCGCGCCGCTAAGGCGCGTCCTCTCCTCTTCGTCGATTTCCAGACATGGCTATCCAACGACCGGCCGACGCTCGGCCGGTCGCTCCTTATGAGTTCCGCGGCTTCAACGGCCTGATCGGCCACGAGGTCGTGGCGTGGCGCGCCGGCTTCGTCGAGATGCGCCTCAAGGTGCGGCCCGAGCTCTGCAACGCCAACGGCCTGCTGCACGGCGGCGTGCTGATGACTCTCCTCGATTCGGCGAGCGGCTTCGCCTGCACCTTCAACGAGACGGCGACGGCCCGGCGGCTCTCGGTGACGCTCGCCTTCACCACGCAGTTCATCAAGGCGGCGCGCGAGGGCGATGTGCTCAGGATCCTCGGCGCGTGGCGGCCCTCGACCAGTCAGAGCACCTTCGCCGCCGAGACCGAGATCTACGACCAGAACGGCGACCTGATCGCCACTGGCGCCGGCACGTTCCGCTACCTCAAGGGCGAGCGCAGCGACGGCACGCTGACTTTCGTCGAGCAAAAGGCTGCAGATTAAGCTGGCGCCTTCGAGCTGAGCTTGTAGCGCAGCCACATGATGCCGCCGTCCAGCACCTCGTGGCTGGCGAGCACCATGCTCTCGATCGGCGCGGGACCGAGATCGGTGTCGCCCGAGTTGAACACGATCGGCCCGCCCGTGCTGCCGTCGATCACCGGGCAGATCACGAGGCTCAGTTCGTCGATCAAGCCGGCCCGCAGCAGCGCGCCGTTCGCCCCGCCACCGCCTTCCAGCATGATGCGCTCGATGCCGAGCTCGCGGTTCAGGGTCTCGAGCGCGGCCGCGAGGTCGATCTCGGTCTTGCCGGCGAAGATGTAGGACACGCCGTCGGCGCGCAGGCCCGCGAGGTGCCGGTCGGGCACCGCCTCGGTCAGGATCACCAGGATCGGATCCCCGCCGATGTCCTTGCGTGCCCACACCGCCTTGCCGTGCGCATCGAGGAAGATGCCCCACGCCTTGGCCTCGCGCTGCGCGAACCAGTTCTCGCGCGGCAGGACCTGATCGGTCGGCGGATACTGCGGCTCCTTGCCCTTGGCGAACTCCTGCGCGGTGACTCGCCCGCACAGCCACGAGCCTCCGCCCATCTGGTCGTGCAGCTTCTCGAACAGGTCGGGCACGACGTTGGCCTTGGGCCGCCAGCGGCTTCCCCAGATCCGACCGTCGACGCTGGAGACCATGTGGCAAAGGACATAGGGCTTCATGCGCCGCAGCTTAGCCCATGGGCGCGATCGGGGAAGCGACGCTCAGGCGAGCTTGGCGTAGAGATACGTCTCCTGCTTCGCCGGATCGGCGGGCGTCGCGCCGTAGACCTCCCAATTTACCCCAGCGAGCTGCAGCTTCTGTGCCGCGCACCACTCGAAGAGCCTCTGCCATCCGCCCGGCAGTCCCTCGAAGCCGCCCTTCAGCACATAGTGCGCCGCGCGGCCGGCCGGCAGCTCCGACTCCACCACGCCGCCCTGCGCGGCGAACGGCTTCGACACGATCGTGCCCGGCTCCATCGTCAGCACACCGTCGACCGGCGGCTTCCAGCGTGTGCAGGTGAGGCCCGCCGCCCCCGCCCCGAGCTTCGGCACGATCTCGGTGAGCCGGGCCCGCGCCGACATCTGGGCTTGCATGAGTTCGTTCATCGGCGCGGCGATCCTGACTACGGCCGTGAGCTGGCGATCGGCCGTGACGATGCTGCATTCTCCTGTCATTTAATCCTCCGGTTATATAACCAATAGGTTATCCATGGCGAAATACCGGACGGACTGTCAATCCGCAGGCGGAACTCAATTCAGGGGGAAGCGCGCGACATGCCGGTGCGTGGTGTGGCCGAGCAGGCCGTGCACCAGCACGACCTCGCGGGCGGTCCAGCCGATCCGCTCGACGTCGTGTTCGGCGACGTGCCTGCCGTCGCGCAGCAGCGTGAGGTGAGGCGTGAAGCGACGGGCCGGCCGCGGCGTCGGATCGAGCGCGTCGCCCAACCGCTGGTGCAACACCTGGAGGCCGATCGTGGTCTCGTCGCCGGACAGCACGAAGGCACCGTTCCGGAAGCTCAGCACGCGGTCGAAGTCGATGCGGAAGGCCGGCATGGCCAAGGTCGACGCCCGCTCGGCCAGAAGCTCGATCATGCCCGAGAGCGACGTCGCCGGCCTTTCCTCGGCGACATGCAAGGTCACATGAAGATGCTCCGGCCGAAGCAGCCGGCCGGTCAGACCGTGCTCGCGCCGCCAACGCTCCGCCTTCTCGTGGATGCCGGCTGCCGTCTCCGCATCGGGCAGCACGGCGAAGAAGAGGCGGTCCGTGGAGGCAAGCCTGGCCGGTCGGAGCCCGGCATGACGCCGGCGAAAGCGCTGGGCGGCGATGCGCGAGACGCCATGATTGGCGAGCCCCGGCAGACCGAGCTGCCCACCGAACGCCTCGACCGTCGAGCCGAAAAGACCTCGCATTGCCTTACCTCTCAAAGTGATTGTTCACTATATGTTCTTTTTGTGGATATAGCAAGCGACGCGTCTTGTTAGACTGAAATCATGCGAATCCGCGGCTTCTACGAGCTGGGCCACGCCCTTCACATCCTCGACGCCGACACCCACACGTTCGGGCGCGCCGACATCGAGCGCGTGGAGAGCTTCTGGGCATTCGGCGACATGCACAGCAGCGCGGCGGGCTTCGTGCTGAGGCTACGCGACGGCCGACGTGCCTACGTCGACTTCCTGCACTGGCACGGCTTCGAGCAGGATGAGGATTTCAGGATCGAGGTCGAGCTCCTGCCCCGCGAGCAGGATCATCCAGCGCCGCGGCCGGGCGAGCCGGCGCCCTGGCCGCCCGGCGAATGGTCGGTGGAGACCGAGCATCTCAATCGGGTGCTCGCCCGCCGCTAGTTGACGGTGATCTCCGCCGAGCCCAGTCCCTTGAACTCCGACTTGGCCTTGCCGGGGCCCGGCAGGAACTGCGGCGGATGCACCGAGCCGGTGAGGATCGTGTCGCCCGCCTTCAGGTGCTTGCCGTTGGCGATCAGCTTGTTGGCGAGCCAGGCGAGCGAAATCATCGCGCCACCCATCACGTTGCTGCCCGGACCGGCCGCCAGCTCCTTGCCCTCGTGCTCGGAACGGCCCTGCACGTTGGCGAAGTCGAGCTTCTGCCAGTCCTTGATCTCGGTGCCGACGATGCAGGCGGCCTGGAGCACGTCGTCGGCGATGCGGCCGGGGCCACCCAGCTTGGAGGCGTCGCCGTAGCGGTTCTCGACCACTTCCATGCCGCAATAGAGGTTGGCGACGAACGGCTTGATCGAGTCGGCGGTGTACTGCGTGCCGGCCGGCACGTCCCTGGCGATGCGCGCGACCATCTCGCACTCGACGCCGGCCTTGAGCGGCCAGCCCTTCTCGAACACGGCGCCGCTCTGCTTGATGCCGCTCTGGTAGAGGCCGGCGAAGGCCGGGCCCGAGAGCTTCAGCGGCTCGTACTGCGCCGGCACCGCGAAGGCCACCTTCCAGCCCGCGAGCTTCCAGCCGGCGGCCTCGAGCTTGTCGTGGACGGCGAACTGCACCTTGTAGGCGTCGGCCTCGGACACGCTCGCCATCTCGCCCGCGAGCCAGTCCATCGTCGCCCGGGAACGCCGCCCCTCGGCGATGCGGGCGGCGAGTGCGTCGATCTGCTTGGCGTCCACGGCGTTTCTCCTCAATGTCTTCCGGACCGCGGGCTTCCAGCCCGCCCACGATCTTCATCATGAGCGAGCCGGAGGCTCGCGGTCCAAAAGAAAATGAGGCTGCGACTACGCCGCCTTGGCCGGATGGTAGTTGCCGTAGAAGCTCTGGCCCTTGGCGGCCATGTCGCGAAGGAGCTTCGGCACCGCGAACTGCTGGCCGTACTTCTGCGCCAGCGCATCGCACTCCGCGACGAACTGCTTCACGCCCACCTGGTCGATCAGGCTGATCGCACCGCCGGTCTGCGGCGCGAAACCGAGCCCCATGATCGAGCCGACGTCGCCGTCCTGCGGCGCGGTCAGCACGTTGGCCTCGAGGCAGCGCGCCGTGTCGACCGCCTGCACGTAGAGGAGACGCTTCTTGATTTCGTCCTCCTTGGCGCGCTTCTCCTCACCCTCGCCGTAGAGGAGCTTCGGATCGGCCGGGAAGTACTGCTGCAGTTCCGGCCACAGGCGCTTCTTGCCGTCGGCCGGATACTCGTAGAAGCCCTTGCCGTTCTTGCGGCCGAAGCGCTCGAGCTTCTTCACCATCAGCTCGAGGATGTCCTCGGTGCCGGAGCCTTCGAACTTCTCGCCGGCCGCTTCGGCATCGCGCCGCGTCTGGTCCATGATCTTCCACGACAGGTCGATCGCGACCTCGTCGTTGAGCGCCAGCGGGCCGACCGGCATGCCGGCGTAGCGCGCGCAGTTCTCGATCATCGCCGCCGGCACGCCCTCCTTCAGGAGGCGATGGCCCTCGCTGATGAAGGCGCCGCAGACGCGGGAGGTGAAGAAGCCGCGGCTGTCGTTCACCACGATCGGCGTCTTGCGGATCTTCTGGACGTAGTCCATCGCTCTGGCGAGTGTCTCGGGCGAGGTCTTCTTTCCGACGATGATCTCGACCAGCGGCATCTTCTCGACCGGCGAGAAGAAGTGGAGCCCGATGAAATGGTCGGGACGCGACGAGGCTTCGGCGAGGCCGGTGATCGGCAAGGTCGAGGTGTTCGACGCGAACACCGCCGTCTTGGGCAGGGCGGCCTCGGCCTTCCTGGTCGCCTCGGCCTTCACTTCGCGGTTCTCGAACACCGCCTCGATCACGAGGTCGCAGTCCTTGAGCGCGCCGAAGTCGGGCGTCGCGTTGACCTTGGCCAGCAGGCCGTCGCGCTTGGCCTGGTCCATGCGGCCGCGCTTCACCAGCTTGTCGAGCTCGGCCGCGATGTGCGCCTTGCCCTTGTCGGCGGCGGCCTGGTCGCGGTCGAGCAGCACGATGTCGAGGCCCGCCTGCACCGAGACGGTGGCGATGCCCGCGCCCATCAGGCCGGCACCCAGCACGCCGATCTTCTTGTACTCCTGTTTCGGCACACCCTTCGGACGGCGCACCAGCTTGTTGGCTTCCTGCAGGCCGAAGAACAGCGTGCGGATCATGCTCTTGGCGACGGGGTCGCGCAGCAGCGAGACGAAGTAGCGGGTCTCGACGCGCAGTGCGGAGTCGATCGGGAGCTGCAGGCCTTCGTAGACGCAGCTCATGATCGCCTTGGGCGCCGGATAGACGCCGTTGGTCTTGCCGCGGAGCATGGCGTTGCCGCCGATGAAGGTCATGACGCCCGGCGGGCTCCACACCTGGCCGCCGGGGAAGCCCGGCACCTTGAAGCCTTTGCGGTCCCACGGCTGCACGGCGCGGCCGTCGATCGCCTTGGCGCCCTTGCCGGCATACTCCGGCACGACCTGCTCGGTCGCCGGCGCGGTCAGCCAGGCCTTGGCCCTGGCGAGCAGCTCGCCCGCCGGCACGACCTCGTGGATGAGGCCCAAGCCCTTGGCGGCGTCGACCGTGAGGTCCTTGCCCTCGAGCAGGATCGGGGCGGCGTTCTGGACACCGATCAGGCGCGGGATGCGCTGCGTGCCGCCGCCGCCCGGCAGCAGGCCGATCTTGACCTCGGGCTGGCCGACCTTGGTCTTCGGGTTGGCCGCGGCGATGCGGTAGTGCGTGGCGAGGCAGATCTCGAAGCCGCCGCCCAGCGCCGTGCCGTTGATCGCGGCCACGATCGGCTTGCCGCCGGTCTCCTGGCGCCGGAACATCTTCTGGAGCTGGCTGAACTGCTCCATCAGCTTCGACGCGTCGCCAGTGTCGAGGCCCAGGATCATCTCGAGGTCGGCGCCGGCGATGAAGCTGTCCTTGCCCGACGTGATGATGATGCCCTTGACCTTGTCGTCCTTGAGTGCGGTCTCGAGCGCGCCGGCATAGGCCGTCATCGAGGCCTCGTTCAGCACGTTCATCGCGCGGTTCGGCATGTCCCAGGTGATGGTGGCGATGCCGTCGCTGTCGACGTTGTAGTTGATCATGGTCTGGTCCTCATTGCTGGGGGCGCGCCACTCCAGTGGCGCGATCATTCCTTTGGCGGCCGGGCGTGACGCGCGACTGGAGTCGCGCGCCCCCAGCTCAGACTCGCTCGATGATGGTGGCCGTGCCCATGCCGCCGCCGACGCAGAGCGTGGCGAGGCCGGTCGAGAGGTTGCGGCGCTCGAGCTCGTCGAGCAGCGTGCCGAGGATCATCGCGCCGGTGGCGCCCAGCGGATGGCCCATGGCGATCGCGCCGCCGTTCACGTTGATCTTGTCGTGCGGCATCTTGAGGATCTGCATGTAGCGCAGAACGACGGCGGCGAACGCCTCGTTGAGCTCGAACAGGTCGATGTCCTTCGCCGACATGCCGGCGCGCTTCAGCGCCTTCTCCGAGGCCGGCGCCGGGCCGGTCAGCATGATCGCCGGCTCCGAGCCGATCGAGGCGAAGGAGCGGATCTTCGCACGCGGCTTC
>CAYRBQ010000121.1:0-9204 GCA_964422305.1 uncultured Reyranella sp.
AGCGCCACACCAAGGACGAGATCGAGGCGCTGGCGCTCGAGGCCGACATCTCATTCTCTCCCGTGGCCCGGCCGCAGGACCTGTTCGACCATCCGCACCTGCTGGCCAACGGCTCGCTGGCACCGACCACGCTACCGGGTGGCGTGAAGACCCGTCTGCCGCTGCTGCCCTTCCAGATGATGGGCTGGCGACCGCCGCTGATCTCGGACCCGCCCGAGATCGGCCAGCACAACGACGAGGTGCTGGCGGCCCTCGGTTACGACCCGGCCGCCATCGCCCGGCTGAAATCCACAGGAATGCTGGGCTCCAGGTAGGGCCCGCGAAGCAGACGATACAATTCTCGGTCCGTGCAATACGTCGATGAAACGGGGGGCGGGTACACAGGCTTCGCGCGAGGGCAATAACGCTCCGCCGAACCTGAGAACCCGAGGAACACGATGTTCCAGCTTGTTGGCAGTCTCCTGGCCCTCGCCGCCATCGGGCACGTCGCCGCCGATCTTCCCGTCGCCGGCACTGTCTTCGCGCTCCTGACCCTCGCCTGGGTCCTGATCGCCAAGCCCACTCCCTCCCGCAAGAAGTACAACTACGACCACCAGTACGGCGCCCCGCGGGGCGCCGTTCTCGGGGCTTGATCGCATCCGATCGCCCGCGCAGCCGCCACGGCCGCTGCAGCCTCATATTCTTCCTGACGTCCTGAAAATCTAGCTGCCGATCTCGGCCTGTGCCCGCTGCACTTCCACGGCGAGCGGCCCGAGCCTGTCCTGGCACGCCGCGCGATCGCCGGCCTTGGCGCCGCTCTCCAGCGCCGCCGCCGCCTCGGCCAGCGCCTTGGCGCCGACCGCCAGCGCGCTGCCCTTGAGCCGGTGCGCGGCCGCGGCGAGCGCCGGCAGGTCGCCTGCCGACATCGCCGTCTCGATGTCGCGCCGCGAGTCGGTGGCGGTGTTGCCGAATTTCAGCAGCAGGTCGCGGCGGGCGGCATGATCGTCGGCCAGCCAGGCGTCGAGCACCGTGGGATCGATGGCCGGCGTCTCGTCGCCGCCGCCCTTCAGCCAGCGCTGCAAGGTGGCACGTAGGCGGGCGAGTCCGACCGGCTTGGAGAGATAGCCGTCCATGCCGGCCTCGCGGCAGCGCTCGTCCTCGCCGGCCATGGCGTTGGCCGTCACCGCGACGATCGGCGTGCGGCGCCGGCCTTCGGCCACCTCGATGCGGCGGATCTCGGCCGTCATCTCGAAGCCGTCCATCTGCGGCATGTGCACGTCGGCGAAGACGATGGCGTAGCGCCCACTCTTCCAGGCTTTGAGACCCTCGGCGCCGTTAGCTGCCGAATCGGCGGTGACGCCGAGCACCAGGAGCTGGCGCACCAGCACCTCGCGGTTGATGGGATGATCGTCGACCACCAGCACGGTGCTGTCGGCGGTCGTCGTCGCCGTCCGTTGTCCGTCGCCCTCCGCGACCAGCGGCGGCAGGTCGACCAGCGGCGAGTCGGGCGGAGCCGCCATCAGGTCGAGCGTGACGGTGAAGGTCGAGCCGGCGCCGGCCGTGCTCTCGACCGTGACGTCGCCGCCCATGAGCTGCGCAAGGCGCCGCACGATCGACAGGCCGAGTCCGGTGCCGCCGTAGCGTCGCGTCGTCGAGCTGTCGGCCTGCGAGAAGGGCTGGAACAGGCGGGCCTGCTGCTCCGCGCTGAGGCCGATGCCGGTGTCGCTGACCGACAGGACGGCGCGCGTGCGGCCTTCGCCGAGCGGCTCGGTGCGGGCGCGGATCATGGCGCCGCCGCGCTCGGTGAACTTGAGCGCATTGCCCAGCAGGTTGAACAGGATCTGGCGGACGCGCGTGGGATCGCCCATCAGCGCGTCGGTCGAGCCCGGTGCGACGGCCGCCACCAGGGAGAGTCCCTTGCGCTCGGCCTGGGGACGCAGCGCGCTCACCACACCGTCGACCAGGCCGGTCAGCGAGAAGGGCGCTTCTTCCATCTCCAGTCCGCCGGCCTCGATCTTCGAGAAGTCGAGCACGTCGTCGATGATGCGCAGCAGCGACTGCGCGGACTCGCGCATCGTGGCGAGCGTGCGGCCCTGGCCCTCGCGCAGGCCCTCGGCCTCCAGCACCTCCATCATGCCCAGCACACCGTTCATCGGCGTCCGGATCTCGTGGCTCATGGTGGCGAGGAAGGTCGATTTGGCCTGGTCTGCCGCCTCGGCCTCGGCGCGCGACTGCTCGGCGGCGACCAGCGCCTTCTCGAGTTCGCGCTGCCGCCGGCGCTCCTCGGAGACATCGGACACGATCACGACGGCGCGGCCGTCCGGCTCGTAGCGCATCGAGACGCGGGCCCACTGATGCGGGCCGTAGAGCACGACGGCCGGCCGGCCGGCGCGGAGCGTCGCCAGGGTGCGCGCCGCCCAGGACTCGCTGGTCTCGCCGGGCGGCGTCGCGCCGATGCGTCCGGCCTGCAGCACCGCCTCGGGCAGGGCCATGCCCGGGGTCACCGCCTCGGGCAGGTCGCGCATGAAGCGCCGGTAGGCCTCGTTGCTCATGACCAGGCGCTCGTCCGCGTCGAGAAAGGCGATGCCGTCGTCGAGGGCGCCCATGGCGGCGATCAGGCGGCGATGCGCCTCGGCCGCCTCGTCGCGCGCCGTCTCGACCTCGCGCTGGCGCTCCTTGAGGTCGCTGAGGTCGGTCACCAGGGTCACCACGCCGCCCTCGCGCGTCGGGTGCTTGGCGATACGGATCCAGCGGCCGTCGCGGGTCGACATCTCGCGCTCGCCGAACGACGTGCGGTGGTGGGCGACCATCTCGGCAATCCAGGCGTCGCCGCGCGCGACGTAGTCCGGCGACACGCGCCCCTGCCGCATCATCTCGCGCAGCATCTCCTCGTGCGGCATGCCGCGCACCAGCAGGCCGCTCCCGCGGCCGCCCGCGAAGGTCTCGTAGGCGTCGTTCCAGACAATGAGTCGGGTCTCGGCGTCGTGGATGGAGAAACCGGACGGCAGCGCCTTGATGGCGTCCTCGAACCTGCCGCGTTCGCGTGCTGCCGCGGCACGTGCGGCCTCGAGATCGGTGACGTCGCGCTGCATCACCAGCCGCCAGCCATTGGCCAGGATCTTCAGCGTGAACTGCAGGTGGCGGTCGCGACGCTTCAGCAGGATCCAGCCGTCGGTGCCCTTGTCGAACACTTCGCGGCGCTGGGCATAGAGCTTGGCCCGCCCTGCCTCGTCGATCTCGCCGAAGTCGCCGCGCTCGATCCGGTAGTCGAGGATCGACCAGACGTCCGACAGCCGGTCGAGGGTGGTGCGATCGAGACCGTGGAAGCGCACCATCGCCTCGTTGAAGAACAGCGCCTTGCCCTCGGCGTCGTACATGATGACGGCGTCGGGCAGCTCGTCGAGCACGGTCTGCAGCGTGCTGCGCGAGCGCTCCAGCGCTTCCTCGTGCCGGCGCAGGTCGGTGATGTCGCGGTGCACGGTGAGCACGCGGCCGCCGGGCAGCGGCCGGTAGGTGACCTCGACGATGCGGCCGGTGACCGTCGGGCGCTGCTCCGGCGCCTGGCCGGGAGCATTGAAGCGGGCGACGCGGCTGGCGATCCAGCCTTCGAGGCCGCCGGGCAGGGCGTCGACCGGGCCGTAGTCGCCGCGCAGCGCGCGGTAGCGGACGATCTCGGCGAAGCTCGGCATCGTCTTCATGATCTCGTCCGGCATGTCGTGCAGCCGGGCCATCGCCTTGTTCTGGTAGATCCAGCGCCCGTCGCCCTCGTAGAGCAGCGCACCGTCGTCGAGGTTGTCGAGCATGGTGCGCATCGTCTCCTCGGCGACGGCGATGTCGCGATGCGCCTTGTCGAGGCTCTGCGACAGGTCGGCGGCGGCGAGGTCGCGCGCGATCTGCTCGCGCACGCGGCGGCGCTCGACATGGGAGAAGAGGGTGATGATCGTCAGGAAGCCCATGAGGATGGCCACCATCCCCATCGCCTCGCGGTCGCCGTCCATCAGCACCAGCACCGCGCTCATGGGCAGCAGCAGCGCCAGGCTCGACAGCAGGAAGGTCGGGCCGTGCAGGCCGCGCGACGGCGTCCAGCCGACGATCAGGCAAAGCGCGAAGGCCCACAGCATGCGCTCCTGCTCGGCACCGGGGATGGTCGCGAAGAAGCCGCCCATCAGGCCGTTGGCGAACGAGGTCGGCACCGCGGTGGCGGTGTACAGCCAGCGCCAGCCGGTCAGGCTGAAGGTCGACGGGTCGCGGCGGCGCAGCGCCTGGACGTACCAGGAGGCCCAGATCGACAGCAGGTAGACGATCGCCGGCACGACGAACATCCACAGGGGCGCCAGCCCGCCGTAGAGTGCCGCCGCGGCGGCCATGAAGACCGGCAGGGCCAGCAGCTTGGGCATGACCGGGATGTCGATCAGCCGCTCGGTCACGACCTGGGCGACCCGTTTGGGGTCGATCCCGGCGACATCCACCTGGTTCATGTCCCGCATGGTCGGGGCGCGATGTATCGCCTGTGTGTCGCGGGTCCCGTCCATTGTATCGTCCGTGTCGTGGCGGTCTGCTAGGGTGGCTGCCGGGGGAGAGATGGACAAGCGTCAGCACATCGTCGTGGTCGAGGACGAGCCGGCCCAGCGCCAGCTCCTGCTCGACTACCTGACCCGCCAGGGGTTCCGCGTGACCGGCCTGGAGTCGGGCGCCGACCTGCGCCGCCTGGTCGACCGCGAGATGCCGGCCCTGGTCCTGCTCGATGTCGGCCTGCCGGGCGGCGAGGACGGCTTCGCGGTCGCCCGCTGGCTGCGCGAGAAGAGCGGCAAGGTCTGCATCATCATGGTGACGGCCGCCGCCGACACGGTCGACCGCGTGGTCGGGCTGGAGACGGGCGCCGACGACTACATCCCCAAGCCCTTCGACCCGCGCGAGCTGCTGGCCCGCATCAAGAGCGTGCTGCGCCGCGCCAGCGGATCGGTGACGCCGACCACGGGCCCGCGGGTCCGCATGGGCCGCCGCGTGCTCGACCTCGAGAAGCGCGTGCTGGTCGAGGCCGACGGGGCGGAGGAGGCGCTGTCGGCCAGCGAGTTCGATCTCCTGAAGGTGTTCGCGGAGAACCCCAACCGGCCGCTGGCGCGCGATTGGCTGCTGGAGACGATCGGCCATCGCGAGATGGAGGTGTTCGACCGCGCCATGGACCTGCGCATCACGCGCATTAGGCGCAAGGTCGAGAAGGATCCCGCCCATCCCGAGGCGATCCGCACGGTGCGCGGCGTCGGCTACATGTTCGTGCCGCCCAAGGACTGATGAAGACATCGGAGGTCGTCCGGCAACTGCGCGCGCTCGGCGTCCGGCAGGGCGGTGTGCTCCTGGTCCATACCTCGTTCCGCGCCGTCCGGCCCATAGACGGCGGGCCGCTCGGCCTGATCGCGGCGCTGCGCGAGGCGCTTGGGCCCGACGGCACGCTCGCCATGCCGTCCTGGACCGGCGACGACGAGGCGCCGTTCGATCCCAAGACGACTCCGGTGGCGGAGGATCTCGGCATCACCGCCGACTTGTTCTGGCGTCAGCCCGACGTCGTGCGCTCGGACCACCTGCAGGCCTTCGCCGCGGTCGGCCCTCAGGCCGAGGCAATCGTGAAGACGCCGCTGCCGTTGCCGCCGCACGTGCCCGAGAGCCCGGTGGGGCGCGTGCACGACCTCGACGGGCAGGTGCTGATGCTGGGCGTCGGCCACGACGCCGATACCTCGCTGCATCTCGCCGAGCTGATGGCGCACGTGCCCTACGGCGTGGCGCGCCATTGCACGGTGATGCGGGACGGCAAGCCGACGCGAATCGACTACAGCGAGAACGACCATTGCTGCCAGCGCTTCGCGCTGGCCGACGACTGGCTGCGGTCGGAAGGGCTTCAGGCGGAGGGGCCTGTGGGCCACGGAACGGCGCGGCTGTTCCGGGCGCAAGATGTGGTGCGCCTGGCCCTCGAACGGCTGCGGCGCGACGCTTTCGTGTTCCTGCACGGAGCGGGCGAGGGCTGCGAAGAGTGCGACCTCGCACGGGCCGGAATGCCGGCCGGATTGATCCAGAGGCCGGGATAATCGGCGACGTTACACTTGACACTACCACCGACCGTGGGTAGTTTTGCGCATGGCCAACGCAATTCTCTCCCAGCCCCGTTTCCATAACGAAGACGCCGCTTTCGACTACGTCGAGGCTCACCTGTGGCCGAACGGTCCCGTCTGCCCTCATTGCAGCGCGTCGGCAGAGAAGATCGGCGTCATCAACGCCCGCTCCAAGCCCAGCAAGAAGAACCCCGATGGCGTCCGGCGTCATGGCCTGCGCAAGTGCTACGGCTGCCGCAAGGAGTTCACGGTCCGCGTCGGATCGATCTTCGAAGACAGCAAGCTCCCGCTGCACCTGTGGCTGCAGGCCATCCACCTCCTGACCAGTGCCAAGAAGGGCGTCAGTACCCGCCACATTCAGCGCCTCCTCAATTGCTCCATGAAGACGGCTTGGTTCCTGACCCACCGTATCCGCGAGATCATGAAGCCGGGCACGGCCAACGACGTGCCGCCCATGGGCGGGCTGGCCGTCACGCTGGAGGCGGACGAGGTTTACATCGGCGCGATGGCTGGCCGTAAGAAGGGCCGCCCCGTGGTCGACAAGACGATTGTTCTCTCGCTGGTGGAGCGCAACGGACACGCCCGGTCGACGACGGTGCCGAACGTCCGCGCCGAGACGCTTCACCGCGTGCTCGCGAAGGTGAAGAGCGGAACGAAGCTCATGACGGATGACGCTGCGGGCTACCGTTGGGAGTCGCCCAACTTCAAGAGCCACCAGCGCATCAACCACACCCAAGCCGAATACGTGCGCGGTGACGTGCATACGAACACGGTGGAAGGCTTCTTCTCGATCCTGCGTCGCGGCCTCTATGGCACCTACCAGCACGTCAGCGAGGCGCACCTGCACCGCTATCTCAACGAGTTCGACTATCGCTACAACCACCGCGAAGCGCTGGGCGAGAACGATCTCACCCGCGCGGCCCTCGTGGTGCGCAACGCCAAGGGCCGCCGCCTGACTTATGAAAGGACTCGTGGCGCGTAGCCGGGCGATGCCCAAGTTGAAACGCTTGCTCCTGCTGATCTTGGAGTAGCGCGCATGACGGGACAGCCGCTCGCCAATCTCCACATCAAGGGCGAAACTGACTTCGGCACTCTCGGTATCCAGTTCAGTTCTTCGGAATTGATGGGGATCGTTGCCAAGGTGATAGCTCAATGGTCGCTGACGCAGGCGCACCTTGCCAGCGCGTTCGCGGAGCTGATCGCCCCGCGCTCGCCTGCGGCAGTCAGCATCTATGCATCCTTCGATAGCTTTGCAGTTCAGCGCCAAATGCTTCTGACGGCAGCGGCCGAGATGCTGCCAAAGCGTAGCGCCGATGTTCTCCGCGCCCTGCTGGTGATCGCCGAGCGGGCCGCGAAGGAAAGGCACCGATTCGCCCATTGGGTATGGGGCACGATCTTGGGCCAAGAAGCGGGCGAAAGAATTCTGCTGCTCGCTGATCCGAAGCAACTGGCGCGTCTGAGGGCTCGGCAGATAAGGCACTTCAGGAAGTTCAAGCGCGATACGCGCACTGCGTTCGTTACCCAGCCCCGCCTCGATCCGAAAGAGATTTTGGCTTACCGGGAAGCCGACCTCCTGCGGGTGTGGAATCAGGCTCGCTGGGCTGAGGTTTGCGCTTTCGAGATTGAGTGCCTAGTCCGGGCAAAGCCGAAACAACGGCTTGAAAGACAGCGGAAGTTGCTCGCTCAACCTCAGTTTCGGGCGGAGTTCGACAAACTCCGCCCGAGAAAAACAACGCGTTCGAAAGCTGTTCGGAAACCGCCTCGCGTATCGCGGCGCGCAAGGCGTGACGCTGCTCTGGCGAAAGGGCCGAAGGCGAAGTGACATTACGGGTCATGATGACGGGACCGTGTTAAGGTGGTGACCATGGCAAAACAGAAGCTCAAGCCCGATGATCGCGCGCAGTCCGCGCGCTTCATCCAGATCGCCCGAGAAGTTGGGGCTACGGGGAAGCCCGAGGACTTTGACCAGGTGTTCCGCAAGATCGCGGCCGCGCCGCGCGAGGCCCCCAAGCCCAAAGCTCGCAAGAAGCGCTAGACCGATATGCCCGACACGATCCTGCAATCGACGATCACCTGCCCGGCCTGCGGCCACGCCCGGACCGAGACGATGCCCACGGATGCCTGCCAGTATTTCTACGACTGCAAGGGCTGCGGGACCGTCCTGAAGCCCAAGGCGGGCGACTGCTGCGTCTATTGCAGCTACGGCACCGTGAAGTGTCCGCCTATCCAGCAGGGCGACTGCTGCCACTAGGGCGCGACCAGACTTAGTCATTGGTCGCGTGAAGTGTAACGTCGCCGGGATAATCCGCGGGGAACGTAGCTAGAACTTGTGTCAAGAACATTAGTTCTATCAGTGGGTTAATTGTTCCGTTGCTGTATGGAACAAAAAGCGTACATTGGCGTCACCCGCGAACAACCGGGTGCGGACTTATCCGCATTGCTGCTCCTGACAGGGGCATGGGAAGAAGGAGAAAGCCAATGTCGGCAGTGCTCAAGGTGGTCGAAAAAGAAGGCATGGAAAGCAAGAACAAGGCTCTGGACGCCGCTCTCGCCCAGATCGAGCGCGCCTTCGGCAAGGGCTCCATCATGAAGCTGGGCCAGCGCGAGGCGCTGGAGATCGAGGCGATCTCGACCGGCTCGCTGGGCCTCGATATCGCCCTCGGAATCGGCGGCTTGCCCAAGGGCCGCATCATCGAGATCTACGGCCCCGAGAGCTCGGGCAAGACGACGCTCGCGCTGCACGTCGTGGCCGAGGCCCAGAAGAAGGGCGGCTCCTGCGCCTTCGTCGATGCCGAGCATGCGCTCGATCCGAGCTACGCCAAGAAGCTCGGCGTCGACATCAACAACCTCCTGATCTCGCAGCCCGACGCCGGCGAGCAGGCGCTCGAGATCGCCGACACGCTGGTGCGCTCCGGCGCGGTCGACGTGCTGGTGATCGACTCGGTGGCGGCCCTCGTGCCGCGCGCCGAGCTCGAAGGCGAGATGGGCGACTCGCTGCCGGGCCTGCATGCCCGCCTGATGAGCCAGGCGCTGCGCAAGCTGACGGCGTCGATCGCCAAGTCCAACACGCTGGTGATCTTCATCAACCAGATCCGCATGAAGATCGGCGTCATGTTCGGCA
>CAYRBQ010000122.1:0-9161 GCA_964422305.1 uncultured Reyranella sp.
CTCGGCGACGTAGGAGGCCTTGATCAGGACCTCGCCCGCCTGTGCGGAGTTGAGCTCGGTCATCTTCTCGACGCCGACCACGAGCACGAAGCGCGCGCGGCCGGCGGCCAGCGAGTTCAGCCCCCTGTGGATCGCGGCCGAGCCGGTGGCACAGGCATTCTCCACCCTCGTCGACGGCTTGAAGCGCAGGTCGGGATGGGTCTGCAGCGGCAGCGAGGAATGGAACTCCTGGCGCACGAAGCCGCCGTTCATGTTGCCGACGTAGATCACATCCACGTCCGCGGGGGAGATGCCGGCATGGGCGATCGCCTCGGAGGCCGCCTTCACGATCAGCGACTCGCTGGTCTCGCCGTCGAGCTTGCCGAACTTGCCGTGGGACCAACCGACGATGCACGCGGTCATGGGATACTCCTTCGCTTGCGTTGCGCCGACCCTAGACGGCCCGCGGGAGCGGGTCGAGGTGGCCAACAGGTGTATATACACTTACATCTCGAATCGGGCGGCACAAGGACTCCGCCGGGACGCCCCAATTCCGCCGCGCGGCGGGTGTTGACTGCGCCCCCTATCGGGAGCCCATTTGGCCTATGGCCGACACGCAATCGTCACCAACACCTCCGCCGGAACGTCCTGCCGCCCGCTGGCCCTGGATCATGGGCGGCCTGCTCGGCGGCTTTTTCCTCCTGGCCGCAGGGCTGGGGCTCGGCTGGTACCTCTTCTACCGTCCGATCGTGAATGTGGCGGTCCAGCTTCCCGCGCCGCCGGCTCCGCCCGCGCCGGCCGGCCCCGACGCAGCGCAAGTGAAGGCGCTCGAGGAGCAGATCGAGAAGCAGAAGGCGGCCAACAAGCAGATCGAGGATCAGATCGCCACGCTCAAGGAGCGGCTCAGGGCCGACGTCTGTACGGCGAAGGACCCGCAGGGCAAGACACCGCCCAACGCGACGCCGGTGCCTGCGCCCGGTCAGAAGACCTGAGCGAAATCTTCATCTAGGTCGGCAAAAGAAATCATTGCCGAACACAAGAGCTGGCTTCAATCTGCCCTGACACTTCAATAAGTCGGGGCGGGGGAGCGTGAAGCTGGCGAGTCGATGGCGGGGAGCGGTGCTGGCGGCCGGCACGGCTCTCTTGGCGGGCGCTTGCGATCTCAGGCATTCCGCCGTCCTGGACCCCAAGGGTCCGATCGCGCTCGCCGAGCGCAACCTGCTGCTCGACGCCTTCTACGTGATGCTGGTGGTGATCGTCCCGATCATCGTCCTCACGATCTTCTTCGCCTGGAAGTACCGCGCCTCCAATACGGAGGCCGAATACGCCCCCACCTGGTCGAATTCGGTCAGGATCGACGCCTTCGTCTGGCTGGTACCGACCGTGATCGTGATCGCCGTCGCGTTGCTGCTGTGGCGCGACACCCACCGGCTCGATCCCTACCGGCCGATCCAGTCGGCCCAGCCGACCACCGAGGTCCAGGTCGTGGCCCAGGACTGGAAGTGGCTGTTCATCTATCCCGAGCAGGGCATCGCGGTGGTGAACCAGCTCGTGTTCCCGGCCGGCCGGCCGGTCAGCCTGCGCATCACTTCCGATACGGTCATGAATTCCTTCTACGTGCCGCAGCTCGCCGGACAGATCTATGCCATGGCCGGCATGCAGACGCGCCTGCAGATGCTGGCCGACCAGCCCGGCAAGTTCGTCGGCCGCAACAGCCAGTATTCGGGCGGCGGTTACTCGCAGCAGCACTTCGAGGTCGTGGCGATGACGCCGGCCGACTTCGACGCCTGGGTGGCGCGCGCCAAGGCCGGCAACAGCCGTCTCGACGCCCAGACCTATCCGGCGCTGGCGGCCAAGAGCCGCGCCAACCCGATCACCTACTACTCGGCGGTCGAGCCGCGCCTCTTCGACACGATCATCGACAAGTACAGGCACGGCGACCATGCCGGCCATGTGCCGGCGCGGAGACAGTAGATGTTCGGCAAACTTACGCTCGATGCCCTGCCGCTCTACAGCGCCATCGCCGCCGGCGGCGCCGCCGTGACGGTGGGCGGTGCGCTGCTGGTCGCCATCGTGCTGACCTGGCTCAGGGCCTGGAAGTATCTCTGGACCGAGTGGCTGACCAGCGTCGATCACAAGCGCATCGGCATCATGTACATCGTGCTGGCGCTGATCATGCTGCTGCGCGGTTTCGTCGACGCCATCATGATGCGCGCCCAGCAGGCGATGGCGCTCAATGCCGGCGGCTACCTGCCGCCCGAGCATTTCGACCAGATCTTCTCCTCACACGGCACCATCATGATCTTCTTCATGGCGATGCCGTTCATGACCGGCCTGATCAACGTCATCGTGCCGCTGCAGATCGGCACGCGCGACGTGGCCTTCCCGTGGCTGAACGCCGTCAGCCTGTGGCTGAGCGCAGCGGGCGCCGGTCTCGTCATGGTCTCGCTGGTGATCGGCAAGTTCTCGACCGCCGGCTGGACCGGCTATCCGCCCTATTCGGGCATCGAGTACAACCCGGGCGTCGGCGTCGACTACTGGGTCTGGGCGATCCTGATATCGGGTGTCGGCTCGACCATGTCGGGCATCAACTTCATCGTCACCATCCTGAAGCGCCGTGCGCCGGGCATGACGCTGATGCGCATGACGCCGTTCGTCTGGACCTCGCTCTGCGCCTCGGTCCTGATGGCGTTCGCCTTTCCCGCGATCACCGTGGCCTGCGGCCTGCTTGCGCTGGACCGCCTCGCCGGCATGCACTTCTTCACGAATGCGCATGGCGGCAACATGATGAACTACGCCAACCTCTTCTGGATCTGGGGCCATCCGGAGGTCTACATCCTGATCCTGCCGGCCTTCGGCATCTTCTCCGAGGTCGTGGCGACCTTCTCGCGCAAGCGCCTGTTCGGCTACGAATCGCTGGTCTATGCGACGGCGGCGATCGCGATCCTCTCCTTCACGGTCTGGCTGCACCATTTCTTCACCATGGGCTCCAGCGCGAACGTCAACGCCTTCTTCGGCGTGACGACCATGATCATCGCCGTGCCGACCGGCGTGAAGGTGTTCAACTGGCTGCTCACAATGTATCGCGGCCGCATCGACTTCCATCCGTCGATGATGTGGAGCATCGGCTTCATCGTGACCTTCGTGATCGGCGGCATGACCGGCGTGCTGCTGGCGCTGCCGCCGGCCGACTTCCTGATGCACAACACGACCTTCCTGGTCGCGCACTTCCACAACATGATCATCCCGGGGGTGCTGTTCGGCTACCTCGCCGGCTACATGTACTGGTTCCCCAAGGCCTTCGGCTTCGCCCTCGATCGCAAGTGGGGCCTGCGCTCCTTCTGGTGCTGGCTGATCGGCTTCTATCTCGCCTTCATGCCGCTCTACATACTGGGTCTCAAGGGCATGCCGCGGCGCATGGAAACCTACAATGATCCGACGTGGCAGCCCTATCTGATGGTGGCGGCGCTGGGCGCCGTCGTCGTGATGTGCGGCATCGGCTGCATGGTCATGCAGCTCTACGTCTCGATCCGCGACCGCAACCTGACCGTCGACTGCACGGGCGATCCCCATGGCGGCCGGACCCTCGAATGGTCGACCTCCTCGCCGCCGCCGGCCTACAACTTCGCCGTCATCCCGGCGGTCGCCGACCGCGAGCCGTTCCTCGAGATGAAGGAGAAAGGCACGGCCTACGCGCGGCCTGCGGCCTACGAGGCGATCCGCATGCCGTCCAACACGCCGATCGGCGTGATCCTGGGTGCCTTCGCCTTCGTGCTGGGCTTTGCGATCGTCTGGCACATCTGGTGGCTGGTGGTCGTGTCGGCGCTGATCATGTTCGCTGCCGTCATCGTGCGCTCGTCGGACGACGACAGCGAGTTCACCATCGCGGCCGCCGAGGTGAAGCGCATCGAGGACGAGAGATTCCGCCTCATGGGGAGCAGCCCATGAGCACTGCACATACCGGCGCCGCCCACATGAGCGCCCACGAGCGCGAGGAAGCCGAGACCCACGAGCAGCGCGCGCTGGGCTTCTGGCTCTACCTGATGGGCGATGCCGTGATCTTCGCCCTGCTGTTCGCCACCTACGCCATCATGATCCCGGGCACGGCCGGTGGCCCGACCGGCAAGCAGCTCTTCGACCTCAACAATGCCGCCCTCGAGACGGTGCTGCTGCTGGTCTCCAGCACGACCTTCGGCATCGCGAGCCTGCAGGTGAAGGCCGGCAACCGCGGCGCCGTGCTGGGCTGGCTCACCGTCACCTTCCTGCTCGGCGCGGGCTTCGTCTTCCTCGAGATCCGCGAGTTCGCGGGCCTGATCGCGCAGGGCGCCGGGCCGGACCGCAGCGGCTTCCTGTCGGCCTTCTTCACGCTGGTCGGCACGCACGGCGTGCATGTCAGCATGGGCCTGCTCTGGATCCTGATCCTGTCGGCCCAGGTCATGACCAAGGGCCTGACCCTGCCGGTCGCCTCGCGGCTCTATCGCCTGGGACTCTTCTGGCACTTCCTCGACATCGCCTGGGTCGGCATCTTCTCCATCGTCTATCTGCCGGGGCTGCTGTGATGGAACACGCGAGTCTCAGGAACTACCTCATCGGCTTCGTGCTCGCCGTCGTGCTGAGCGTCATCCCGTTCTGGCTGGTCGCCACCCATGCCCTGCCGCCGCAGCGCACGCTCCTGGTCATCGGCATCGCCGCCGTCCTTCAGGTGCTGGTCCATCTCAGGTTCTTCCTGCACATCAACTTCACGACCACCCCCAGGGAGAACGTCCTGGCGCTGGTCTTCACCGCGCTGCTGATCTTCATCATGGTGGGCGGCAGCTTCTGGATCATGTTCGACCTGCACCAGCGCATGTCACTCTGACCAAGCGTGTGCGGGTTCAAATGATACAACCGAAACGGTGACTGCTTCCGCGCCGGGCGTATCCTCCGGCGGCGGAGGACGCAGGGTCATGGAAGGCTTGGGCTTTGCGGTCGGGCTTGGCGTGCTGTTCGGCGTGAGCACGCACGCCGGCCGTCATTGGACGAACTCGACTTTTCAGGCAATTCTGTTCGGCATCGCGGCGGGGCTCGCCTCGGCCGTTGCTGCCGCTGCTACCTCCTTCGTGGTGTACGCTTGGGATGCGTCGCAGATCGGTGCCGACGTGCTCGGCCTCAAGCTGCTCTTCCTGATGGTAGCCGGTCCCGCGATCGGCGCGGCGTGGACGATCAGGACGCATCGCCGAATGTCTCCGGCATCCGAAGCCGGGAACGTGGTCAGTGCCCGTATCCGGGCTCTGGACAAAAGTCGCGCCGGCCAATCCGCCTGAGCCCTCATAGCTTCGTGCAATCGGCGGCCGAGGTGCCGGCCGGCAGGGGCTCCCACGAAACCAGGCAGTGATAGAGGAAACGTTCCCGATACTCGTCGGGGATGTCGGGCTTCATCTGGATCGGCAGCACGAAACGGCCGCCGGACCGCGGCGCATAGGCCTCGTCCACGGTGACGACGTCGCCGGTCGGAAAGGCGATATCGAGGAACACGTGTCCGCTGATCGTGTCGGACCGCACCAGCATCATCGTGTTGTCGAGACAGTCGAAGGTGGGCTCGTAGGCCTGCACCTCCTTCTTGTCGATCTCCTCCGGCGGCTTGGTCGCGGTCGAACTGATCGTCCAGCGGAAGAGCGGCAGCACGGGCGGTGTCGACGGCACCTGCCAGAGATCGGCACGCAGGGTCGAGCAGACGAAGCTCCGGGTCGGCTTCTGGGCCGCCGCGCCGACCGGCGGGGCGAGGGAGAGCAGCGCGGCAACCAGAACAAGACGGAGGCGCATGGCCCGCGCCTACTTCGGCAGCCCGTCCAGCGCCTTCTTGGCGTCGGCGTCGTTCTGCGCAGCGGCCTGCTGCAGCCAGATGCGAGCCTTGGCGGGATCGACCGTGAGACCGGCGCCGCCCCTGGCGAACAGGAGACCGAGCTTGCGCTGCGCCTCGACCGAGCCGGCGAGAGCGGCCCGCTCGTACCAGCCGGCGGCCTGCGCGCCGTCGGGCGTGAAGCCGCCCTTGGGTGCCAGCGGATCGTAGTAGGAAGCGAGCTCGAGCTGGGCCGCGGCATTGCCTTGCTCGGCGGCCTGGCGGAACACCAGGAAGGCAGCAGCGGCGTTGCCGTCCTTCGCAAAGTCGCGCGCTTTGGCAAGCATGGCCTCGGGCTGCGGCTTGGTCGCGAGATATTCGGCCACCGTCTCGCGCACCGATTTCTTGGGCGCCAGCGGCGTCGGTGATGCAACGGGTGCGGCAGGCGCCGGCGGCGCGGCCGCGACGGTCTCGGGCGGCGGCGGATTGATATGGTTGGTCCAGACGTAGTAGCCGCCGCCAACGAGGGCCAGGAGCACAAGCGCCGCGACCATCCAGCCCGTACCGCCGCGGCGCGGCGGGATCTCGGCCATCGGATCGCGCGCCGCCCGCAGCTCCGGTCTGGATGCGGATGGGGGTGCCGGCGGAGGCTCGAAGGCCGGCGGCAGTTCCGGCTGGGGCTGGGGCGCCGGCTCGGGCATCGCCGCCCGCCGGCGCTTCAGCCGCACGATGTCGTCGGCGAAGGGATTGGTGCCCGCCGCGCCGGACGTCAGCATGGCTGGCCAGGCGACGACGGTCGTGCCGACCACGCCGATGTCGGGCTCGCGCACACGCAGGCGGATGGTCGCGATGCCGGCCAGGCGATCGCAGATCTCCGGGCCCAGATGGAATTCCAGCACCTCGCCGCGGCGCGCCACCTCGTCGGGCATCAGCCAGGTCTCGGTGCGCCGCCAGCCGTCGTCGGCGAGATGTGTGTCAGGCCCCTGCTGGCGCTGGATGGAGAGGGTGAGGCCCTCCGGCGCCGCGTCGAGCTCGCTCACGCGCAGCAGCGCGTGCCCTGGTTCGGGCAGCGGAGCGACGGAAGCGCGGACGGGCATGCGCTCGCTCAGGCCGGCACGGCGCGCAGGATGGCGCCCAGGCGATCGTTCTGCTCGGGCGTGATCTCACGGCCGCCCTCGTAGCCGACATTGTCCATGGCGAGCTGCAGGAAGGCCCGCATCCAGTCCTTGCAATAGTCGGCGTAGATCGGCGCCGGGTTCTCGCTGAGCTGCGGCACGCCGTCGACCATAGTCGTCGGGTTCTCGAACACGCGGCGGGTCGGCGCGTTGGGCGGCAGGCCGGGCCGCTGGTCGAGCGGCAGCTTGTCGAAGCCCAGCGCGCTCACATAGCCGTTCAGAGCGGAGGAGGCGGTGCGCACCTGTCGCTCGGCGATCTCCTCCCACTTGGCGTTGGCTGCGTTCTCGAGCGCCCGCACCTCGTGGCTGAGCTGGTCGATCAGCTTCAGCCGGTGGGCGCCCACGATCAGCTCGTCGATCAGCCAGCCGAGATGCTGGCGGTCGACGCCGTAGTGCGACAGCGCCTTCTCGTCGGCGCCGACGCGCCGCATGTTCTCCAGCCAGTAGTCGGCCGCCTCGCGCGCGAAACGCTCGGCGCGGTCCTCGAGCACGCCCGAGGGCGGCGGCGCCTTGGCGTTCGCGTCCTCGCCGAAGACGTCGGCGAAGATCGCGCCGAGATCGACGGCGGCGCCGGTCGACTGGGCGGCGGCGGGCTGGGCCTTGCCGTTGCGTCCCAGCGGCTCGTCGGAAGGCCGTGCGGTGGCGATACGGAAGTAGATCTCGCGCAGGGCGGTGTCGGCGATCTGAAGGGCGGCCACCAGCTCGCCGAAGAGCTGCTGCTGGATGACGCTCGCCAGGCCGCGCAGCACGGTGTGCACCAGCTCGCGCTTCTTGGCTCGGGCGTCGCCGTCGGAGGCGCTGTGGAAGCCGGCGAGGCGGTCGACCAGGCGGCGAATCTGCACCTCGAGCTGGCCGCGCACCTGGGCGCGCTTGATCGCCGGGTCGCAGACCGGGATCAGGCTCTTCACCAGCCAGGAGACGCCGCCGTCGTTGGCGCGGAACGCCTCGTCCCAGGCGCGCGCCGGATCGGCGAAGTGACGGCGCACGTCCTCGTTCTCGACGAAGTGGCGACGCAGCTCGGTGGCGCGCTGGGCGAAGGTGTCGGCGATGCCCTTCTCGCGTCCGCCGTCATAGTCCATCAGCCGCTCGTCGATGACGGTCGGGTTGCGCAGCCAGAAGGTGTTGTCGAACGGCTTGCCGTTCCAGTTGAGCGGCCACTCGCCGCGGAAATTGTTGACCAGCGAGTTGCCGAGCCGCGCGCTCCAGCGCAGATGGCGCGACTCCTCGGTCTCGCCGGCCTTCTGCTCGAACTCGCGGTCCATCTTGGTCAGCACCAGGAACAGCGCGTTCTTCTGCCGGGCCCGGTCGGCCGGCGTGGCGCCGATCGTCTGGTCGATCCACGCCGTCATCATGTCCGAGAGGTCGCGCACCTCCTGGTTGCCGTCGGGGATGCAGAGCAGGATGGCCGAAAGCTCGCGCTCGGCGGAGTAGCGCTGGAACAGGTAGGCGACCTTGCCGCGCAGCAGCAGCTCGCGCAGCGGGTTGGCGCCCTCGGCGACGCCCTTGGTCTTGGCGACGTCCTCGAGGCTGGCGAGCTTCAGTCGAGAGCGCGCGCCCGGGAAGTCGAGCAGGTCGGTATGGTCGAAGAAGTCCCACGGCTTCTCGGCGATCGCGACGTTGAGCTCGGCGGTGAGGGCGCAGACCAGCGAGCGCGGCAGGCGGGCGTCGGGCGAGGAGCGGCCGTCGGCCTGCTTGGGCCGCACCAGCAAGGTGTCGTCGGCGTCGGCGCCCAGCCGGTCGAGCGTGAGCACGTCGACGATGCTCATTTCGCGCGGGATCAGCGCATCCATGCCCAGCAACGCTTCCGGCGCGTGGGCGAGCTTCTGCAGGCCCTCGTAGAGCGTGACGTAGAGATCGGTGAAGGGCTGGAAGTCGTACCAGAGGATCGACCAGAGACGCGCGCGGTCATGACCCGAGAGGCGCGGCGCGAGATCGATCGCCTCGCGCCAGTAGTCGGTGCGCAGCTCGGCGGTGACGCCGGCGAAGAACGTGTCGAAATACTCGATCAAGTCGAGCACATCGTCGGAATCGAGATCGCCGACCGGCGTCGGCTGTGCCTTGGCACGCAGCTCCGCCAGCCGCTTGCGGATCGCCGCGCCGTCAGGGCCCTCGAACTCGGCCTTCTGGTGATCGAAGTCGAGCAGGAAGGAATTGCCCAGGATCTTCACGATGTCGGTCTGCGTCAGCAG
>CAYRBQ010000123.1:0-9140 GCA_964422305.1 uncultured Reyranella sp.
ATGCCGCCGAACTCCACGAGGTCGGCCTGCGTGCCTTCCTTGTGCAGGCGCGCGGCGTAGGCCCGGCCCTCGTCGCACAGCGGGTCGTAGCCCGCGGTCACCACCAGGGCCGGTGGCAGGCCGGCCAGCGAGGCGGCGCGGATCGGCGAGAGTCGCCAATCGCCGCGCTGGGCCTTGTCCGGCGTGTAGTGGTCGAAGAACCACTCCATCGTCGCGGCATTCAGCCCGTAGCCGTCCTCGTAGCGCCTATAGGAGTCGGCGCGAGCGACCGCGTCGGTCACCGGATAGGCCAGGAGCTGCATCAGGAGCCTCGGCCCGTTGTTGTCGCGCGCCCAGATCGCCGCGGCGGCGGCGAGGTTGCCGCCGGCGCTGTCGCCGCCGATCGCCAGCCGCGAAGAATCGATGCCGACCGACGGGCCGTTGGCGGCCACCCATTTGAGCCCGGCGACGACGTCGTCGAAGGCGGCCGGGAAACGGGCCTCCGGCGCCAGCCGGTAGTCGATGTGGAACACCGCAATACCCGCCTCGATCGCGAGCTGGGCGCAGAGCACGTCGTGGCTGTCGAGGTTGCCGAACACCCAGCCGCCGCCGTGCGCGTAGACCAGCGCCGGCAGCTTGGCGTCGGCCGGCGCTGCGGCCGGCCGGTAGATGCGGACGGGCAGCTCTCCCGCCGGACCGGGGATCGTGCGGTCGGCGACCTTGACCTCGCCCGGACGTGGACCCTGCGCGCCCGGCCGCAGCGAAAGGTAGAGATCGCGCGCCGCCTGCGGACTGAGGCTGTTCCAGGCCGGCCGGTTCGCCGCCGCCATCAGATCGATCAACCGCTGGGACTCCGGATCGAGCGCCATTCCACCCACTCCATTCACGAACATTCTGGGCACTCTAGCAGTCCGCGCCCCTGTTTCGTCACGAGACGAATGGTAAGGTGCGCCATGACATTCGAACCGGACTACGGCGCGCCTCCGAAGGCTGCACCCTCCTGGTGGCAACGCGGATGGGAGCGGGTTCGGGGCTGGCGGCCGGGCCGCCGTTCGACGGCATCGGCGCCATCGAGCCGCGCCGGCACGGCCTGGCGCTGGACGTGGCGCGTGCTGGTGGTGGCGCTGCTGCTCTACTATCCGGTCGGCGCCATCGTCATTGAGGACATCGACGACGACCCGCAGTTCGCAGCGCGCAACGTCGCGCCTGGCGAAAGCCGCGCCGTGGCGACCGCGGCCGATCTCGTGACGCGCGAGGTCGACGTCCACACCTGGACGCCGATGATGCCGTTCTTCATGCCGTCGGGCCTGCTCGACAACATGCCGAACTTCCAGCGCGGCATCATGTCGGCGCTCGGCCGCTTCAGCACCGAGCTGATGGACCAGGTCGGCCGCGTCCGCGGCTCCAGCCAGATCGACCGCGATCTCGAGCAGGCGCGCGGCTTCCTGAACGAGCAGCCCAACATCTGGATCTGGCAACCCAGCGTCTCGCTGATGCCCTCGGCCACTTCCGCGCAGAAGTATCGCGCCGGCCGCGACAAGCTCGTGGCCTACAACAAGCGGCTGGCGGCGGGACAGGCGGTATTCGAGCGCCGCGCCGACAACCTGCAGGCGCTGCTCGACCGCATCGCCAGCGACATCGGCTCGGATTCGGCGGTGATCGACCAGCACGTGATCGAGAAGGCCGGCGACCTGTTCGACGCCAAGTGCGACGACATCTTCTACTTCAACAAGGGTCGGCTCTACGTCTACTACCTGCTGATGCGCGATCTCGGATCGGATTTCCAGAACGTCATCCGCGACCGCGAGCTCACCAATGCGTGGAACGGAACGGTCGAGACCTTCCGCGTCGCCGCCCAGCTCGATCCCTGGATCGTGTGGGATGGCTACCCGGACGGCCTTGTGATCCCCAACCATCTCCTCGCGCAGGGCTTCTACCTGCTGCGGGCGCGCACGCAGTTGCGCGAGATCAGCAGCATCCTCCTGAGGTAGCGTCGGCGTGGAGATCTATCTGCCCATCGCCGAGCAGTCGATGAACATCTTCGTTCTGCTCGGCCTCGGCGCGGCGGCGGGTCTCCTTGCCGGCATGTTCGGCGTCGGCGGCGGCTTCCTCGCCACGCCGCTGCTGATCTTCGTCGGCATCCCGCCGGCCGTCGCGGTGGCCAGCCAGGCCAATCAGGTGGTGGCCAACTCGGTGTCGTCGCTGCAGGTGCAGCTCCGGCGCGGCAACGTCGATCTGCGCATGGGCCTCGTGCTGCTGCTGGGCGGCATGCTGGGCTCGTCGGCAGGTGTCTGGCTGTTCACCTACCTGAAGCGCATCGGCCAGATCGATTTCGTCATCGCCGTGCTCTACGTCGTGATGCTGTCGGCGATCGGCTTCCTGATGCTGGCCGAGAGCCTGCGCACCTACGTGAAGCGCCGGCGCAATCCCGAGGGCCCGCGCGGCAAGCTCCACACCCACTATCTGGTCCATCGGCTGCCGCTGAAGCTGCGCTTCTACAAGTCCAAGCTCTACATCAGCGCGCTCTTGCCGATCGGGCTGGGCTTCGTGATCGGCATCCTGTCGGCGATCCTGGGTGTCGGCGGCGGCTTCGTCCTGGTGCCCGCGATGATCTACCTGCTCGGCATGCCGACCGCGGTGGTGATCGGCACGTCCAACTTCCAGATCCTGTTCGTGGCGGCCAACGTCACCTTCCTGCAGGCCGCGACCAACGGCACGGTCGACGTCGTGCTCGCGCTCCTCCTGATTCTGGGCGGCGTGGTCGGCGCGCCGGTCGGCGCGCGTGTCGCAGCCAAGCTGCCGGGCGTGGTCCTGCGCGGGTTGATGTCGCTGCTCATCCTGGGGGTGGCGGCGGAGCTCCTCACCGAGCTGCTGCGCACGCCGAACTCGCTCTACTCGCTCGGCCTCCGGGAGCCGCTGCCGTGAGCCGCATCGCCGGCTCCCCCTTGCTGCTTGCCGGGCTGCTGCTTGCCGGGCTGGCGGTCGCGACCGCCGCGCTCGCCCAGAGCCCGCGCATCGAGCCGCCCGCCGGTGCGTTGCCGGGCCCGGGCCTGGGTGGCCCGCCCGATGCCGGCTCGCCGCCATCGGTGCCGGCCGAGCCGACGACGCCGGACCTCATCGTCGACCTGTCTCGCGCCCGCTTCTCCATCACGTCCGCCTTCCAGGGCGAGAGCATCCTGATGTTCGGCATGTTCGACCCGCCGGGCGAGGTCGTGGTCGTGGTCCAGGGGCCGGCGGCGCGCGAGACGGTGATGCGCAAGCAGCGCTTTCTCGGGCTCTGGCTCAACACCGGGCGGCAGGCCTTCGACGACGTGCCGGCCTACTATGCGATCGCGGCCAGCCAGCCGCTCCAGCGCCTGCTGGCGCGCGGCGCCGGCGGCGAGATCCTGTCGCTCGAGGACCGGCTGTCGAGCGTCAAGCCGGCCACGCCGCGCGAGGCCGCCCAGCTCGCCCAGTTCCGTGCCGGCCTGGTCGAGGTGAAGCGTCGCGAGGGCCTCTATCCCGCCGCCATCGGCCAGGTGACCGTGCAGGCCGGCCGGCTGTTCCGGGTCGACCTGCCGTTCCCGTCGCGGCTTCCCGAGGGGGTCTACGAGATCAAGGCCTACCTGCTGCGGGAGGGCAAGATCGTGGCGGCCGTGTCGCGGCCGCTGCCGGTCGGCAAGGTCGGCTTCAGCGCCCAGCTCGCCGGCTGGGCCGACCACGAGGGCCCGCTGTACGGGCTCGGTGCGATCCTGATGGCGTTGCTGGCCGGATGGCTGGGCGGCGCCGTGATGCGGCGTCTCTAAACGGGAGCGGATCATGAGCGTGCAGCCGAAGTCCGACGAGCGTGTGTTCCTCGTCGTGGTCGACGAGAGCCCGGAAATGCCCAATGCGCTGCGGTACGCCTGCCGTCGGGCGAAGCGCACCGGCGGCCGCGTCGCCATGCTCTATGTGATGGACCCACCGGAAGGCCAGCAATGGGGATCGGTTGTCGAGCTGATGCGCGAGGAGGCACGTCAGGAAGCCGAAGGCATCGTGGCCCGGCATGCCGAAGTGGCCGTGTCGCTGACCGGCCAGCCGCCGGCCATCTACATCCGCGAGGGCAAGAGCCGCGACGAGCTGGTCAAGCTGCTCGCCGAAGACCGCTCGATCTCGGTCCTGGTCCTGGGCAGCGCCTCGAGCGGCGAGGGGCCGGGGCCCCTGGTGACCGCGTTCGCCGGCAAGCTCGGCAGCCAGCTCCGCATCCCGCTCACGATCGTACCGGGCGCTCTTACCGAGGCGGAGATCGACGCGATCTCATGAGCCGTGCGCGTTGTTCGGTGGACTTTTCTGCGGCGATCCGCGCCGAACGCAGCTTTGTCACCGGCCTGCAGTGCACGATTGCATCTTGGTTCTGTATCGTTAACTAACGGGAATAACGACATTATAATTCTATTTTCCATAATATTTATACAGCCCGTCTCAAAAATCGACTTGATCGGCTTGGCGCCGGTTCCTACGTCCGAGGCATCGAGTGGGGGCGGAGACGTCCTGCCCCCAGCCTGAGCGACGCGAGGCGGAACCCGCCGAACGTTCGAACCGGAGGTAGGTTTGTTCATCCAGACCGAGCAGACGCCAAATCCGTCGACCCTGAAGTTCCTCCCTGGCCGTGTGGTCATGGAGAAGGGCACGGCGGATTTCGCCAACGTCGAGGCCGCAACCCCGTCACCGCTCGCCAAGAGGCTGTTCGCGGTGGAGGGCGTCGAGCGCGTGTTCTTCGGCTCCGATTTCGTCACCGTCACCAAGGCGGCGGATCGGGATTGGCAGATCATGAAGCCGTCGATCCTCGGCGGCATCATGGAGCACTACACGTCCGGCGATCCGGTGATCGCCGATAGCGATGCGGCGGCAGCCGCTGCGGGGGACGATGATGAAGTCGTCGCCCAGATCAAGGAATTGCTCGATACCCGCGTCCGGCCCGCCGTGGCCCAGGACGGCGGCGACATCGTGTTCCACGATTTTCGAGACGGCGTGGTCTACCTGCACATGCAGGGTTCATGCTCGGGATGCCCGAGCTCGACCGCCACGCTGAAGATGGGGATCGAGAACCTTCTGAAGCACTACGTGCCAGAAGTCGTGGAAGTGCAGGCGGCTCAGTAGAGGCCGCCTAGCGTTCAAAGCGTAGCGTTGAAGAGCGTTCGCGGCCGTGGGGGCCGCGCGATCTGTCGTTCGTTCGAAAACGAAACGAAGAGTGTGGCAATGCAGTCGACTTTCCGGCCCGCGGTCTCGCGCGGGCGCAAATATGCTTTTCCTGTCGCCTGGGCGGCAGTCGCCGCGGCGGGTGTGGGGCTCTACGAGCCGCTGCCGTCGATGGATGTGGCTCCCTATCTTTCCTTCGCCGTCGGCAGCGCCCGCGCGCAGGAGGCGGGGCAGCCGGCCTTCCTCAACATGAACGCCGAACCCGCCGCGCTAACCTTCGTGCGCCACGAGGTCAACGAGCCGGACGACGTCCATCATCGCTCGACGCGCGAGTCGACGGGCAGCCACGGCCGCTTCGCGGCGCCGGGCAATGCCGTCCGCCGCCAGGTCCAGGTCCGGCCGATCAGCCCGCGCACCGCCGACGAGCTCGCGGGCTTCTTCCGTGACGTCGCCTATACGCTCACCGATGTCCGCCAGGGCGAGGCCGTGCCGCCGATCAAGGTCGATCGCGTGCCGGGCGACCTCGGGAGCAAGGACGGCAACGAGCGCAAGGCGCTGTTCATCACCGCGCTGCTGCCGGTCGTGCTCGAGGCCAACCAGCGCGTGCTCGCCGACCGCGAGCAGCTCCTCTATCTCCGAGACAAGCTCGTTTCGGCGCCGCAGATGCTGACGGCGATCGAGCGAATCTGGCTCGAGGATCTGGCCGACCGCTACGAGACGCCGGTCGAGAAGATCGACGAGCTCGTCCGTCGCGTCGACATCGTGCCGCCGTCGATGGCGATCGCCCAGGCCGGTGTCGAGTCCGGCTGGGGTACGTCGTTCGCCGCGCGCACCGGCAATGCGCTGTTCGGCCAGATCCAGTCGGTCGGTCGCCACAGCGTTTCCGTATCCTGGAAGCCCGGTGCCGGCATGCCGCAACCCTTCGCGAGTGTCGGCGAATCGACCGACGCCTACGTGGTCAACCTCAACACGCATCCGGCCTATGCCGGCTTCCGCAACGAACGCGCCGCCATGCGCGAGCGCGGCGAGCATCCCGACGGCTTCCGGCTGATCGGGACCCTGCTGCGCTACTCGGAGCGCGGCCAGGGCTACGTGCAGTTCGTCCGTCAGATCATGCGCGAGAACGACCTCAGCGACTTCGACAAGGCGCGCCTGTCGGGCCACTAGGCCCGACGGCAGGTCTGTTTACATCATCGGGCGCGGCAGGTCGGCATCGCCGACCAGCGGATAACGCCGCGCGTCGAAAAGCTGATAGTGCCACCACTCGTTGCGATAGAAGTCCCAGCCCGCCGAGGTCATGAGGCCCATCAGCAGGTGGCGGTTGCGCTGCGCCTCGACGGGAATGTCGGTGCGTGCGTGATGCGAGAGCGGCGTGAAGGCGTCGAACGCCGTCCCCATGTCGAGCTCGTTGCCGGCGGCATCGAGCAGGGTGAGGTCGACCGCGACGCCGCGCGAATGCGGCGAGCCGCGCCGCGGGTCGGCGAGGAATTCGGGGTCGGGGCAGGCGTTCCACAGCGTCCACTGCGCCTCGACCGGGCGCAGCGCGTCGAATATGCGCAGCCTGCAGCCCAGCGACTTCGCCAGCTCGATGGCGAGGCCGAGCTTCTCTGCGGCCTCGCGATGCAGCCAGCATTCGGCATTCCGGTAGACCGGCCTGCCCGTTAGATTGGCGTCCGTCGCATAGGCCAGCGTCACGTCGACATCGAAGGCGGGCGGGGCGATCGCAACCAGGTCGAGCTTCATGTCTGCACAATGCCCAGCCGCCCGCGACGGCGCCAGCGTCTCTCTCTCGTGAGCACCATCCTTGCTTTCGACTGTGCCGTGAGCGGGCAGGGCGTGGCCGTCGTGCGCCACGGCACCGTGCTGGTGAGCCGCCAAGAGGAGGGCCGCGAGCAGGCGGCGCGGCTCTTGCCGGCGATCGGCGAGGCGCTGGCGGAAGCCGGCGTCAGCCGTTCCGCGATCGATCTGATCGCCGTCACGATCGGGCCCGGCAGCTTCACCGGCGTGCGTGTCGGGCTGGCTGCAGCGCGGGGCCTCGCGGTCGGCCTCGGCGTGCCGCTGGCGGGAATCGCCACCACCACGGTGCTGGGCGCGCAGGCCGGCAGGAGCGATCGGGTTGTCGTTGCCGCCATCGACAGCAAGCTCGGCGATTGGTTCTGCATGATTGACGACCAATCCGCACCGTTCGCCACGACCGCCGAAGACCTCGCCGCGCGCCTCGCCGGCCGTGCCAGCCTCGTCGTGGGCCATGGCGTGGCGCCGCTCGTCGCCGCCTTGCGCACCGCCGGCATCGAGGCGATGGCGCACGAAGGCGCGCCCGATCCCGTGGTGCTCGCGCGCCTCGCGCTCGATACCGGCATCGACGCCTGGCGCGCGCGTAACGGCGCGGAGGGATTGCCGCGACCGCTCTATCTCCGCGGCGTCAACGTCACCACGCCAGACGGCACACGCCGCACCGTCGAGTGAATGAACGACGTTTTCGTCCTGGCCCCGATGCGTGCCCTCGACCTCGATCGTGCGGCTGGCCTGCATGCGCGCGCCTTCGCGCCCCTGGGCGAGCGCGGCTGGACGCGGCAGGATGTGGCGGGCCTGCTGGCCGCGCCCGGCGTCGCGGGTTTCCTGCTGACGGCGGGGACCACCGACATCGGCATGGCGATCTGCCGGATTGCCGCCGACGAGGCGGAGCTGCTCACCATTGCCGTCGATGCTGCGCATCGCCGCCACGGCGCGGGCCGCCGGCTGCTCGCCGCCGTGATCGATCATGCCCGCGGCGCCGGTGCGCGGTCGCTCTTCCTCGAAGTCGGTGCGGACAATCCCGCCGCTCATTCCCTGTATGTCGCGCGGGATTTCGCCGAGATCGGCCGACGCAGGGCCTACTACGCGCGCGCAGATCTCCCGGCCGCCGACGCCATCGTCATGCGTCTTACTCTCAACTGATCACTTGCGGCGGATGGTGACGACGTGGACGTCGCCGCCATGGACGTCACTGGCCGGCTCGACGCCCAGGATGACGTGGCCCTCGTCGCGCGCGGCGCGCGGCACGTTGCGCAGGGGCTCCTCGCCCCTGAGCCGTACCCGCAGCACCTCGCCCGGCTGCATGCGTTCGAGCCGGAGCTTCGTGCGCACGAAGGTCATCGGGCAGACCTCGCCGGTAATGTCGATGTCATGGTCGGCGTGTATAGACATGGTTGTCCAACTATACCGCGAACGCCGGTCAGTGTAGGGTAGACCGGCATGCCAGACCGGAAGTCAAAACTCGAAGTCCTATGCGCAGAGCGCGGCCTCAAGATGACCGACCAGCGACGCGTGATTGCGCGGGTGCTCTCGGAAGCGTCGGACCATCCCGACGTCGAGGCGGTGCATCGTCGTGCGACGGCGATCGATCCCAACATCTCGATCGCGACTGTCTATCGCACGGTACGCCTGTTCGAGGAGGCCGGCATCCTGGCGAAGCACGATTTCGGCGACGGCCGTGCGCGCTACGAGGAAACGCCGGACGAGCACCACGATCACCTGATCGACATCCAGAGCGGCAAGGTTGTGGAATTCCACAACGACGAGATCGAGGAACTGCAGCGCAAGATCGCCGAAAAGGCCGGCTACAAGCTCGTCGGCCATCGCCTGGAACTCTACGGAGTGCCGCTGGACGGCAAAAACGACCGCCAAAAATGAGTGGACGGGGCCGGCGCCACCCCGATAATGGGCGCATGATCGGGGCGGGCCCCTTGCGGATGAAACATGCGCATCGACCGCGCTGACAGCGAAGCCGAGCTTCTCGGCCCGCCTGTCTCCAACGCGGAGATCGTGAAGGTCGTCGCCGGCGACTTCGAGGTTCGCCTGGCTCGTACGGCCGCGGAGATTCACGCCGCCCAGGCTCTGCGTTATCGCATCTTCTACGAGGAGATGTCTGCGCATCCGACGCCGGAGATGAAGGCGCTCGGCCGCGACTTCGATCCGTTCGACGACCCGTCGGCGAATACGCCGCCAGCGCCGCGACATCGCCG
>CAYRBQ010000124.1:0-9063 GCA_964422305.1 uncultured Reyranella sp.
TCCTGTTCGACGAGCCGCTCTCCAACCTCGATGCCAAGTTGCGCGTGCAGATGCGGCTCGAGATCAAGCGCCTCCAGCGCGAGCTCGACGTCACCTCGATCTACGTCACGCACGACCAGGTCGAGGCGATGACCCTGGCCGATCGCCTGATCGTCATGAATGCGGGTGTCGCCGACCAGATCGGCACACCGATGGACGTCTACGAGCGCCCGGCCTCGGTCTTCGTGGCGGGCTTCATCGGCTCGCCGTCGATGAACTTCCTGGCCGGCAAGGTTTCCGAGGGCCGTCGGTCGGTCGAGCTCGCCGGCACCGGATCGCAGAAGGTCACCCTGCAGCTCGGCATCGGGACGGCCGCGGCGGACGGTACGCCCGTCGCCGTCGGTATCCGGCCCGAGCATCTGCATCCGGCCGCCGACGGTCCGCTCGAGTTCGAGATCGAGCTGGCCGAGCCGCTCGGCGCCGATACGCTGCTGCATGGCCGGTTCGGCGAGGCACACGAGTTGGTCACCGTGCGGCAGGGCGGGCATGTCCAGGCCAAGCCCGGCGAGAAGCGCCGCTTCAGGGCCGATCCCGGTCATCTCCACCTTTTCGATTCCCAGAGCGGCAAGCGCATCGCCGACGCATGACCCTCGCATGACCCTCGTATGACCCTGTGGGCCCGGATCGAGGTGGCGGGCCGCCCGCGCGTCGGGACGGTCGACGGCGATACGGTTCGCCTGCATGAGGGCACGCTTTTCGAGCCCGGTGCAGCAACGGGCGAAACCATCGCGGTTGCCCAGGCCCGCTGGCTGACTCCGAGCGAGCCCACCAAGATGGTGGCGCTGTGGAACAACTTCCGGGCTGCCGCCGAGAAGAACGGCTGGTCGATCCCGGCCGATCCGCTCACCTTCATCAAGACGCCGAACTCGTTCGCCGCCCACGAGCGGCAGATCGCCGTGCCGAAAGCCTATGACGGCCGGGTGGCCTACGAGGGCGAGCTGGGCATCGTCATCGGCAGAACCTGTTCCGCCGTCTCCGCCGCGGAGGCCGCCGGCTGCATCCTGGGCTACACCTGCGTGAACGACGTCACGGCGATCGAGCTGCTGCAACGCGATCCCACCTTTCCGCAGTGGACCCGCGCCAAGAACTTCGACGGCTTCGGTATCTTCGGCCCGGTCGTCGCCACCGGCCTCGATCCGGCGGCTCTCGTCGTCCGTACCCTGGTGAACGGACGCGAGCGCCAGAACTACCGGATCGACGACATGATCTTTCCCCCGGCCGAGCTGGTGAGCCGCATCTCCGCCGACATGACGTTGATGCCGGGCGACATCATCGCCTGCGGCACGTCGCTGGGCGTTCTGCCGATGAAGCCGGGGACTGTCGTGGAGGTCGCTATCGAGGGCATCGGCACCCTCAGGAATCGCTACGGATGACTTGCAACATCGGCATGTTTTCGGGATATCTCGCTCATGGCTGATACCGAAGAAGAACAGTTTCTTAGTGGACTTTTCGCCAACAATCGCGCGTGGGCGGAAAAGATCGAGAAGGAGAATCCCGGCTTTTTCGACAAGCTGGCGAAACAGCAGGCACCGCGTGTGCTGTGGATCGGCTGTTCCGACAGCCGCGTCCCCGCCAACGAGATCATCGGCATGCTGCCCGGCGAGGTGTTCGTCCATCGCAACGTGGCCAATCAGGTGATGATGGTCGATTTCAATTGCCTGGCCGTCCTGCAGTACGCGGTCGAGGCCCTGCGCGTACGCCACGTCGTGGTCTGCGGTCACTACGGCTGCGGCGGCGTGAAGGCATCGCTCAAGAACCATGAGCTCGGTCTGCTCGACAACTGGCTGTACGGCATCAATGTGCTCAGCCGTCGCTACGAGGACCAGATCGTGGCCCAGCCGCACAAGGCGCAGCAGGTCGACGCGCTTTGCGAGATCAACGTCATCGAGCAGGTGCGCAACGTCTGCCGCACGACCATCGTCAAGAACGCCTGGCGGCGCGGGCAGGACCTCTCGATCCATGGCTGGATCTACGGCATTCAGGACGGCCTGCTGCACGATCTCGAGGTGACGGTGAGCGAGGCCAAGGGAGCCGAGGAGTCGCTGGCGGCCGCGCTGGCGGGACCGCGCCTTCAGCACAAGGCGGCTTGATGGACTTCAATGCCTGGGTGGCGGCCGCGAAGGGGCTGCTGCAACAGCTCTTCATGCTGTCGGCGCCGCTGCAGCTCCTGGTCTTCGCCATCCACGGGCTGATCATCTGGGCGATCGCCTTCGCGTTCCTGCGCTACTTCAACCGCAAGCCCGAGGTCCTGCAATGGACGCCGGTGGCGCCGTTCTTCGCCGCCATCTCGATGATCTTCGCACTGTTCCTCGCGTTTCACGCCGCCGACATCTGGACGCACAAGCGCGAGGCCGAGCGTGCCTTCATCCAGGCCGGATCGGCGATCAAGCATTTCGACGAGATGGTCGGGCCGGCGCAGCTCAACATTCCCGAGGCGCACCGAGAGCTCGGCCGCTATGTGAAGTACGTCTACAAGGACGAGTGGCGCAAGAGCCGCAACCAGCGCGGCAGCGAACGAGCCGAGGGAGCCTTCCGCAACCTGCAGAGCGTCGTGCTCAAGGCCACGCAGACCTTGCCATCGCCGACTGCCACGCAGCTCAACGTCCTGATGAACGACATCTCGCGGACGCGGTCGGACCGTCTCTGGATCGGCGGCAACCATACCGAGGTTTCCTCGTGGATGGCCGTGATCCTGCTGGGCTTCCTCACCCATCTCGCCGTGGCGTCGGTTCACTTCGACCGGCCGAGGGCGGGGGCGGTGGCGCTCGCGCTGCTCGCCGCGACGACGACCATCGGCTACTGGTCGCTGGGGATCGTCGCCGATCCCTACCGCCACTCCGGCCAGCTCAACCCGTCGGCGTGGATGGAAGAACTGCCGGACTGACCGGCGGCGCACCCGCGCCGGTCGTTGCGCGCGGGGCGGGCGGACGATCGCCTTCCCAGTCGTCGCGGTCGGCCGCGGCCATCATCGACCGGAACATTGAGGCCGTGGGTTTCAGGATGCAGGGCGCCGCATCGCCCGCCTTCACGCCGCGACCGCTTCCCGGCGGCCACTGGGTGAAGCCCCAGCAATCGGCCTCGCGCGCGTCGAGCCAGCGTACCTGTGTGGGTGCGGTGAAGTGCATGAACGCGAAGATCGAGCCGTAGGGCGTGCCGCGGGCCAGCGCATTGCGGGCGATCGTCTCGTTGCAGAGCATGGACCGGTTACGGTCCTTTGCGTCGTGGCACGAATGCAAGCCGAGCCGGCCGCCATCCCTGACGATCCGGTGAATGCCGGAAAGGAACAGGATCTGGGCGCAGGCGGAGGCACAGGTCGCGCCGCCGGGGACGACGGTGGAGACCAGCTCCTGGTCCATCACCGCCACCATCGCGAAGGCCTCGTCCACCAGCCCGCCGGGGCTGTCGAGCGCCAGGGTCTTGTGCCCGAAGGTGTCGCGGCCGGCGCCCTTCAGCGCCCGGCGCAGCCGTTCGGCGTCGCCGCTCTCGATCCTGCCCGTGCCGACGACGATCTGCCGTCCGTCGCTTTCGAGCTGGGTCGTGAAGGTCATCGCCGCGGCTGGCCGCACGGTCCAGATCAGGGCCAACATCCCGGCGAAGGCCAGGGCGCGGACCAACGAAGTGCGGTCGATGGTCGGCATTCAGTCCTCCTGCCGACGCCTCTAGGCCGGATCTTCGCGCCGCGCCTCAGCCGACGTCTCCAAAGTGGAGAGGCTTGGCGGGGAGGCCGCGAATCGCCGCGATTCGGGACGGCGGCACGGTTCCGATCCGGAGGCGATTTGCGCCACTGGCACGCGGTGCCCATTGCCTTAAGGTGCGTTCCATAATGCCGCTGAAGGCCCTGCTGCTCGTTGCTGCCCTCCTAGGAGGAATCCTGGCTTTCTCCATTGCCTGGTCGACCGTGGGTCAATCCGAGCTGCTGGCGGCCGACGATATCCGCGCCGTCCTGGCGACCGCCCGAGGCCATCCCTGGGCGCCGGTACTCGTGCTGGGAACTTTCTTGCTGGGCGCCCTCGTCGTCTTCCCGGTCAACATCCTGGTGCTCGCCACGGCGGCGGTTTACGGCCCCTGGTGGGGCTTCCTCTATGCCTCGCTGGGGGCCTTCAGCAGCGCCTTCGCCGTCTATTTCGTCGGCGCGTGGGTGGGTAAGGAGCCCCTGGGACGCCTGTTCGGCGCGCGATGGCACCGTCTGCTCAACGGTGTGCGCCGCCAGGGCGTTCTGGTCGTCGTCGCCTGCCGCGTCTTTCCGGTTGGGCCTGGCACGCTGGTCAATCTGGCGCTGGGCGCCAGCGGCATAGCGCTTCGCGACTTCGCCATCGGCACGTTCGTCGGCATGACGCCGGGCCTGCTGCTGGTCTGCCTGATGGGCGATCGTCTCATGGCGATCTTTGCCGATCCGTCGATCGAGCAGGTCGGGCTGCTGTTGCTCTGTCTGCTGGGATACTTCTCTCTCGTGGCGATCGCGCAGCTCCTCGTGACGCGCTTTCGACGCCGGTATCAACAGTAGTCGGGTCCGATTCAATGCTTTTCTGTACCTACAACATCCACTACGGCGTCGGGGCCGACGGCAGGTACGATGTGGCGCGCATCGCCGATGCGCTGTCGGAGGCAGACATCGTCGCGATCCAGGAGGCGGTCTCGGGTTGGCCACAGAACGAATTCGCCGACCAGACCGCCGAGATCGCGGCGCGGCTCAACCGCTATCACTGGTATCACGGCGCCATGGACTCCGACGCCAGCGAGGTCGGCGCCGACGGTCGCATCGTCAATCGCCGGCGTTCGTTCGGCAACGCCGTCATCTCGCGCTGGCCGATCGGCTGGGCGCGCGGCCATCTCCTGCCCAAGAACGCGCTGGTCGACCGCTTCGACCTGCAGCGCGGCTTCGTCGAGGCCGCGATCGCCGCCCCCTTCGGGTCGCTGCGCGTCCACAGCGTGCATCTCAGCCACGTTGGCCCGCAGCAGCGCCTGCCGCAGGTCCAGGCCCTGATGAACACGGTGACGAACGCCCGGCGCACCGGCTCGACCTGGGACGGCGCGGGCAGCGGCACCTTCATGTTCCAGGAGCGCCGGCCCGACGTGCCGGCCCCGGCGATCCTGGCCGGCGACTTCAACTTCACGCCGGCGCATCCGGAATATCCTCTGGTCTGCGGCGAGATGAGCCCGCAATACGGCCGGCTCGCGACGACGATGCATCTCGCCGACGCCTGGACGGTCGCCGGAAACACGGAAGACGTCGAGACCTGCCCGGGCGACGGTCGAATCGACCATGTCTTCGTGACGCACGATCTCGCGCCGAAGGTGAGGAAGGCCTGGATCGGCTCCGGCATCCAGGGCTCCGATCACTGGCCGGTATTCGTCGAGTTCGACCTCTAGGACGCTGGAGGCGATCCTGTCGCGTCGCGCGCGATGCACCTGAAGCCGACATGGCTCGTCGTCGTGTCGACGTCCTCGGCGTGGCGCGCTGCGGGCCGGTAGCGCTTGCAGTAGCTCGGCGCGCAGAGGTGCGAGCCGCCCTTCAGGACCTTGCGCGGGATGCGGAGGTTGGGCTGCCGTGGATTGAAACTGCCTTCCACCGATCCGCCGCGAGGGTTCTCCGGTACACAGCACGCCTTGGCGGCATCGGCTTCATGCTGGGCCGAGAACCAGTCGGTCGTCCATTCCCAGACATTGCCGATCATGTCGTACAATCCGTAGCCGTTCGCCGGATAGGTCTTCACGGGAGATGTGCGTGCGAACCCATCCTCGCGCGTGTTCTCGTGCGGGAACGAACCCTGCCAGGTGTTGGCCATGTGCCTCCCGCCGGGCGTGAGTTCGTCGCCCCAGGCGAACTCCGCGCCATCTAGGCCGCCGCGCGCGGCGAACTCCCACTCGGCCTCGGTGGGCAGCTCCTTGCCGGCCCACTTCGCGTAGGCTTCGGCGTCGCGAAAGGCGATCTGCACGACGGGATGCTCGTCGAGTCCGCCGATATGGCTGCCCTTGCCATAGGGACGCCGCCAGGTCGCGCCGAAGGTGAAGCGCCACCACTGGCTCCAGTCGGCGAGGTCGACCGGCTTGCTGGGCGGCGTGAACACGAGTCCGCCGGCCTTCAGCATCTCTGGCCGCGCGCCGGGATAGTCCTTGGGGTCGGGATCGATCTCGGCCCAGGTGACGTGGCCGGTCGCCTCGATGAACTTGCGGAACTGGCCGTTGGTGACGGGTGTAGCGTCCATCCAGAAGCCGCCGACCGTCACGGTGTGCGCGGGCTTTTCCTCGGGATAGTGATGGTCCGAGCCCATGCGGAACGTGCCGCCGGGGATGCGAACCATGCCGTCTGAAGGCGGGAGTGCTCCGCGCATGGCCCCTCATACACCCATTCAGCCTACCGCGACGAGCCGCGCCCGCGTGAGCTCGATGTGGTTGCGCAGCGCGAAGAACAGGTCGGAGTGGCGCAGCGGCAGCGTCTTCGAGGCATGGTCGATTCGTTCGATCTCGTCCCGGAAGGTGTCGAGGCGGGCGGGCGGCAGGCCCGGCTTCAGCTCGTGCTCGACCGCGCGCAGCTCGCGATAGAGCGCGATGACACGGCGGCGTACGAGCCACTGATAGACGCGCGGTGCGTAGCTGAAGATCGGGACGACGATTGCCACCACTGTCACCAGGATCGCTAGCGCCCGCCGTGCATAGTTGGCGACCCAGAAGGGCAGGTAGCGGTGCAGCAGCGACGGGCCGTTCTTGTAGTAGTCGCGCGCGGCCTCGGCCATCGGCCATTCGGGATCGGTGTGCGTCGGGAACTCCCCGAACTGCTGAAATATCCCAGGCTCGCTGTTGATCTCGACCATTGCCCGCACGAGCAGGCCGACGATCTCGGGATGGACGTCATTGCGCACCAGAAGCGAGCTCGTCGTGCCGATCAGGGTCACATCGTTGTCGGGAATGTTGCGCTCCAGGTCGATCACGCCGGCCGGCAATTCGAGACGGGAGAGCACCGGGAACTTCCGCACGAGCGCCTTGACCCGCTTCAGGCTGACCAACCGCAGCCCGGGATCGCGCAGCATGCTCTGGATCAGCGGCGCTTCGAGCACATTGCCCATGATCGCCACGTCGATCTTCCCGGCGTCCAGGGCCTCGACGGCGGCCCGTCCGCCGAGAGCCACCAGTGTGGCGTTCTGGGCGGTGATGCCGCTCGTGCGCAGGATCCGGGTTGCCACCAGGTTGGTGCCACTGGAAGCGGGGCCGATCGCGATGCGCTTGCCCTTGAGCTCGGTGAGCTCAGTGAACGTCTCGCCAACGAGCGAGAAGATGAAGAAGGCCAGGTAGTTGATGCGCCCGAGGGACTCGATGTCGGGTGCATGGGTGCTGTTCGAAACGCCGCCCTGTACGAAGCCGGCGACGACGCCTGACGCTGGATCCTGCAGCAGCCGGAGGTTCTCGACACTGCCGTCGGTCGGCCGGATGTCGACGGTCACGCCGTGCCGCGCCAGCGCGTCCCGGTATTTCCGGGCATAGAACTCGTAGGCGCCGCCTCTCGTGCCGGCGGCGATTGTGATCTTTTTGGGCGGTGCCGGCACATAGTGCTCGAGGGCCGCCCAGGTGAGGCCGGCGACGACCAGCGCGATGAAGGAAGCCACGAGGAGAAGCCGGCGGCTGCGAGTGAACATGCAGACCTCCCCTTGTGACGCCGGCCTTAGGCCGCAATGGCTGCCCAGTGGCAGCCGCGCTTCGGCTCGTTCACCGTCAGGGTCTTCGGCGACTTCGTGGCGTCGGCCACGACCTCGAGCGTCACGTCGCCGAGGCGGAAAGTCGTCCTGTAGACCTTCGGTGCTGTCTGCTTCAGCGTATCGTTGATGCCGCCGGAGGAGCGAAGCGTAGCCTTGTCGCCGGTGATGGTTATCGTGTGGACACGCGACAACGAGGCGTCGAGGCCCGTGCAGCCGGTCGGGTTGCCGACCGCGGGGGCGACTCGGAACTGGATCGGCTCGCTCTGGGCCGCCGCCGTCAGGATCGGAGCGGCGGCCAGGATGCAGGCCGCCGCCGTGGTGAGGGTCAGGGACTTCATTTCGTGCGCCTTTCCGTCTAGTTCGCGCCCTGCGGCGGCGACGTCAGCTTGTTCAGCACGCCTTCGAGGTTGAACGAGCCAGGCTTCTGCCGAGGCGGGAACTCGACCAGCGTCTGGATGAAGCTGTTGACGTAGGCCTGCGCCGGCACCAGCAGGTAGATGCGGTCGATGCGCCAGCGGCCGTAGCCCATGCCTTCGTGGTCGGCGCGCTCGAACGGATCGGCCTTGAGGTCGAACAGCTTCGGTACGCGCAAGGTCACCATCGGGTCCTGCCAGACGTCGAAGCCGTGCTTGCGCTGCTCCATGAAGGCGAGCTTCCATTTGTCGTAGCGCAGGCCGGCCAGGCCGCCGTCGTCGGTCCAGTAGAAGAACTCCTTGCGGGCGCTGCCCGTGCCGTTCCTCAGCAGCTCGCGCTGGTCGTAGCCGTCGAGGTGGACCTTGAACGGCTTGCCGTTGAAGCTGGCGCCCTGCATCAGGCGCTGCTTGAGGTTGCCTTCACCGGCTGCGGCGGTGAGCGTCTGCAGCCAGTCCTCGGCCGAGAAGACCTCGTTGATCTCCGTGCCCGGCCGTACCAGGCCCGGCCAGCGGACCATCGCCGGGACGCGGTAGCCGCCTTCCCAGTTGGTGTTCTTCTCGCCGCGGAACGGCGTCGTGCCGCCGTCCGGCCAGCTCATCACCTCGGCGCCGTTGTCGGTCGTGTAGATGACGATGGTGTTGTCGGCGATCTTGAGGTCGTCGAGCTTCTGCAGGAGCTGGCCGACCTGCCCGTCGTGCTCGACCATGCCGTCGGCAACCACGCCGAGGCCGGTCTTGCCCTCCGACGACTTCTTGAGATGCGTCCAGATGTGCATCCGGGTGGAATTGGTCCACACGAAGAACGGCTTCTTGTCGCGATTGGCGCGATCGATGAAGTCGAGCGTGGCGGCGAGGAACTCCTCGTCCACGGTCTCCATGCGCTTCTGGGTGAGCGGACCGGTATCCTCGCACTTCTGCTT
>CAYRBQ010000125.1:0-8988 GCA_964422305.1 uncultured Reyranella sp.
TCGACGGCGGCCGCCGCGATCCTGATGGCGCAGAACGCGCCGGGGCACGAGGAGCAGGCGTTCCTGAAGTTGCTGGAGCTGCGCAAGCACGGCTGGCCCAACACGCGCATGGTCGAGTTCGCCGACACGCTGCTGAAGCGCGACGGCGCGATGCTGCGGGGGCTGATCGCCTACCGCAAGGCGCTGCTCCAGGTGAAGCCGCACCTCACGGAAGTCATCCGCAACATCGGCCGCGGCCACGAGATCCCGGCCTGACGTCTATCCCGCCTAGGCGGGATGGAACACCAGCGTCCGGACCTCGATGCTCTCTCGCGGCGGTGCGTCGGCCGGCGCGGTCGGATCGCTGAAGGCGCTGTGCGGCGTGTAGCGCGCCGGCACACCGGTCGCGGTGTCGCAGCACTTCAGCAACAGCGCCTCGTCGGTCCGCATGCGCGGCACGTAGTACCAGCGGTGCGCCGGATTGAACTTCACCGAATAGGTCTCGCCGACCCGGTGCGGGTAGACGAGGTCGGACGGCACGAGATCCTCGAGGTCGATCGACGTGGCGTCGCAGACGGCGAGCGGCGAATCGAGCAGCGGGCCCCTGATCGGGCGCCACAGGTTGATCACCTGCACGCGCCCCTTCAGCAGCTCATCGGCCTCGTCGGGCAGCAGGTCGCGCACCCGCTGCGGGCCGGACTTCGCCGTATGGTCGATGTGGACGCGGCGCACCGGCTGGCGCGGCGCATCGGCCTGCGTCTCGGCGTCGGGCACGCGGCGGCGCGTGGTGTGGTCGAAGATGTGGACGCGCAAGGCGCCGGTCGCCTCCTTCACGAGGCGCTCGACCTCGGGGTAGTAGACGCGGCGGACCTCCTCGTCGTCGAAGAAGTCCTTCACCGCACTCTTGTGTTGCAGTAGCGCGAAGCCGTTGGCGTCGAGCGAGACGGTGCCGGCGATCGGGCGCGCATCGCGGATCCGGACGGCGTGGGCCACATGCTCGGCATTGCTGCGCGGGATGCCCGCCGGCGGCTCGAACGTGTAGTTGCGCGGGCGTTCGTCCATCGGGACGAGGTAGTTCATGTCGGCGACGACATGGGAGAGGTTGGCGAGAACCTCCGTATGCTCCTGCAAAGTCATGGGCAAGACCTCCGAAACGTGTTCGGATGATCTTGGCCCCGTCCCCTCGCCGCACCATGGAGAAGAAGTGCGGCGATCCATGAAGAGACGTTATCCGAAAAGAAAACCTCTTCTGTTGCTCCTCGGCTGCGCAGCAGGTTCGCGTCGTCTCAACGTCCCTTCATCGGCAGTCCACCGAGATGGGTGCCGGCATCGACGATCAGGAACTCGCCGGTGATGTTGCTGGCGCTGGTGAGGAAGAAGATGGCAGCCTCGGCCATCTGCTCCGGCGTGCCGGCCTGGCGGAGCGGCGTCGTCTGCTCCTGCGCGTTCTTCAGCTTCTCGTAGTCGGCCTCGCCCAGAGCGCCGAGCAGCCAGCGCGTCTGGATGAAGCCCGGGCACACCGTGTTGACGCGGACCGCCGGCCCGAACCAGCGGGCCAGCGACAGTGTCAGTGTATTCAGCGCGCCCTTCGACGCGGCGTACGGGATCGAGGTGCCGACGCCCATCACGCCCGCGATCGAGGAGATGTTCACGATCGAGCCGCGATCGCCCTTCTCGTCCCACTGCTTCTTCATCGTCGGATAGACGACGCGGCTCATCATGTAGGGGCCGGTGACGTTGACGCGCAGGATGCGGTCGAAGTCCTCGGGCGTCACGCCCTCAAGGTCGCCCTGGCTCTGGAACTTGGTGGTGCCGGCGTTGTTGATCAGGCCGTCGATGCGGCCCCACTTCTTCATCGTCTCGGCGGCGAGCTTGCGGCAGTCGGCGTCCTGGCCCATGTCGGCCTGCACGAGGATCGCCTCGACGCCCTTCGACTTCACCGTCTCATAAGTCTCGTCGGCTTCCTTCTTGCTCTTGGTGTAGTTGATGACGACGTTCCAGCCGCGGCCCGCCAGGTCGACGGCGCAGGCGGCGCCCAGTCCCGTAGCCGAGCCTGTCACGATCGCCACCTTGTTCGTCTTCGCCATGTCGTTTCTCCCGATATCTCGCGGCCCCTTTCATAGGCTAGGATAGCGGCCCATGGCAGACCTGTTTTCGATGAAGAACCGCGTGGTGTTGCTGACCGGGGCCTCGCGTGGCCTGGGACGGGACATGGCTTTGACTCTCGCCGGTGCCGGGGCGACCGTGCTTTGCGCCGGCCGCACAGTGAAAGAGCTCGAGGCAACGGCCCGTGCCATCACCCGCAAGGGTGGCAAGGCGCACGTCGTGCCGCTCGACATCACCGATGAAGAGGCGGTGAAGAGCCAGGTCCGGGCGATCCTCGCCAAGCACCGGCGCATCGACGTGCTGGTGAACAATGCGGGCGTCATCCATCGCGAGAACATCGTCGACACCGCGACAGCCGATTTCCGCAAGGTGATCGAGACCGACCTGATCAGCCAGTTCATCCTGGCGCGCGAGGTCGGCCGCCACATGCTGGCGCGGCAGTACGGCCGCATCGTCAACATCTCCTCGGTCATGGCGATCCTGGCCCGCGCCTCGGTCGCGGGCTACGTGGCGGCCAAGCATGGGCTGGTCGGCCTCACCAAGAATCTCGCGGTCGAACTCGGCCCGCACGTCACGGCCAACGCGATCGCGCCGGGCTACATCCGTACCGAGATCAACGTGGGCCTGCAGAAGAACCGGGAGTTCACCGGCATGCTGGAGCGCCGCACCGCGGCCGGTCGCTGGGGCAAGCCCGAGGACCTGCGCGGCGCGCTGCTGCTGCTCGCCTCCGATGCCGGCGGCTTCATCACGGGCCATACGCTGGTCGTCGACGGCGGCCTGACCACCATCCTCGCCTGACATGACCGGCATCCCGCGCTGGGTCCTGCTCGTGCTGGCGGCGGCGCTGGCGCTCTATGGGGTCGCCGTCTCGATGGGCTGGCTGCGCGACCCCTCGCTCGCCAAGGCCGACTATATCGGCACCATCGACGTCTCGGCCGAGGACGCCAAGCTCTACCGCGCCGTACCCTTCGTGTGGCAGGTGACCAGCGCCGCCGGCGCCTTCAAGGGCAACGATACCGCCCACGTGCGCATCGACCCTTCGGCCGAGCGGACGGTGATGTGCGGCTGGATCCTGCTCGACAAGGCCGGCGCCTCGATCCGCGCCACGCGGTGGCTGAGCGAGGCGCGCTTGCAGGTGGGCGACATCAAGGTCACCGCCCTCTTCATCGCGCCGGTCGACAAGAAACCCGGTGACGGGCTGAACGCCGGCTGCCTGCGGCTCGACGAGGGCATCAAGCCCGCCGTCGACGCGCCGCTCAAGCTCGAAGGCACCCCGGTGCGCGAATAGCCTCAGAGAAAGTCGAAATGCTTCCCAGACAAGGTGTGACCCAGGACCTCGCCCGCTTCGTCGTCGAGACGAAATGGCAGGACCTTCCCGAGCAGGCCCGGCACGAGGCCAAGCGCGCCTTGCTCAACTTCTTCGCCGTGGCGATCGCGGGCTGCCGAACCGAGCCGGTCGAGCTGGCACTGCGCACCTTGGGCGAGTTCTCCGGCGGGCGGCAGGCCACCATCGTCGGCCGCAGCGAGCGTATCGATCCGCTGACCGCGGCGTTCCTGAACGCCGCCGGTGCCAACGTCTTCGACTATTGCGACACGCATCTGCCGACGGTCGTCCATCCGACGGCGCCGGTGGCGCCGGCGCTGCTGGCGCTTTCGGAGATGCGCAAGGTCAGCGGGCGTGAGTTCCTGCTGGCCTTCGTGCTGGGTGTCGAGATCGAATGCCGCATCGGCAACGCGATCTCGCCCGGCCACTATCCCAAAGGCTGGCACATCACCTCGACCTGCGGCGTGTTCGGCGCGGCCACCGGTGTGGCCAAGCTGCTGGGTCTCGATGCCCAGAAGACCATATGGGCGCTCGGAAGCGCGGCGACACAGTCCGCGGGCCTCTGCGAATGCCTCGGCTGGCCGGCCAAGAGCGTCAGCGTGGGCAACGCGGCGCGCAACGGCCTCTTCTCCGCGTTGCTCGCCGAAAAAGGCTTCTCCGGTCCCGCCGAGCCGATCGCCGGCGCCCAGGGCTTCCTCGCCGTCATGGGCGAGCCGCCGGATTGGTGCGCCCTGCTCGACGGGCTCGGGAAGAGCTGGCAGGTCGCCAACAACTCGCTGAAGCCCTACCCGTCGGGCTTCGTCATCCATCCCCTGCTCGATCTGGCGCTCGACTGGCGACGCGCCCATCCCGGCCTCGAAGTCGATCGCGTCGACGTGCGCGGCAACCCGCTGCTGCTGCAGCGCGCGGACCGCGCCGAGATCGCCACCGGCCGCGAGGCGCAGGTCAGCCTGCAGCATTGCGTGGCGGCGGCGCTGATCGTCGGCAAGGCCGGGCTCGACCAGCTCAGCGACGCCTCGGTCGCCGATCCCATGATCAAGGCGCTGCGCGCGAAGTTCGCCTGCAAGGCCGATCCTGCTATCTCTACTGTTGCCGCCGAAATGGACGTCTGGACGACCGACGGCAAGAAGCACGCACTCTCGACAAAGGCCGCGCGCGGTAGCGTCGCCAACCCGCTGAAGGACGCCGAGATCGAGGCCAAGCTGCGCGACGAGGCGGCGCGCTGGGAGCCCGGACACGACGTCCAGAAGCTGATCGACTCGGTATGGTCGCTCGAGAAGAACGACGACGTCTCGACCCTGGTGACGCTAACTCGTCCCTAGGGAATGCCGTTGCGGCCGTGCTTCAGGAACCCTGGCCGTAGCGTCAGCCTCGCATAGTAGGCCTCGACGGACGGAAGCGACGGCTTGTCCATCGGCGTCAGCATCCAGCGATTGATCGACAGGCCGATAGGAATGTCAGCCAGCGTGAACGAGCTGCCGGCGATGTAGGCGCCGGTCGTCGCGAGCTGCGCCTCGACGATGCCCGCCATGCGGTTCCACTCGCGACGCGAGGCCTCGATCTGCACGGCATCGGCGAAGGCCGGGTTGCGGCGCACGATCGCCGAGAAGACATACCGCCACGACGTGTTGAACTCGGTCGCCTGCCAGTCGATCCAGCGGTCGACCTCGGCGCGTCGGCGCGGATCGCGCGGCAACAACGCTTCGGCCGCGTGCTTGTTGGCGAGATAGCGGATGATCGTGTTGCTCTCCCATAGCACGAAGTCGCCGTCGACGACTACCGGCACGAGGCCGTTGGGATTGGCCGCGAGCTCGGGCCCCTCGTCGGCGCGCGTATAGGCGATGCCGATCTCCTCGCAGGCCCACAGGACCTTCCGCACGTTGATCGAGGTCGCCTTGCCGAGGATCCTCATGTGCTGCGAAATCTTTCGACGATGCGGGCCACGATCTCCGACGGTCCCCCCTCGACGTCGATCACCACCGGATTCTCGACGCCGTCCGGCTCCTGCAACGTCGCGAACTGGCTGTCGAGCAGGCCCACCGGCATGAAGTGCGCGTGACGCGCGGCCATGCGGTGCTGGATCAACTCGCGCGAGCCGCGAAGGTAGACCAGCGCCACTTCCGGCCGGTCGCCCACGATGATGTCGCGATAGGCGCGCTTCAGCGCCGAGCAGGTGACGACGCCCTTGTCGCCATTCGCCCGCCAACCGTCGATCTCCTGCGCGATCCGCTGCAGCCAGGGCAGCCGGTCGGCGTCGGTGAGCGGCGTGCCGCTCCGCATCTTCTCGACGTTCGAGCGCGGGTGGAGATCGTCGCCCTCGAGGAACTTCGCTCCCAGGGCGCCGGCCAGCATGGCCGCCACGGTCGTCTTGCCGGAGCCGGACACGCCCATCACGACAATGATGGTCTTCATTGCCCCAGAGCTTATCATGAGCCCGAAACGAGGAAACGAACGGGAGAGCAAGGATGCAGCTCGGCATGGTCGGTCTCGGACGCATGGGCGCCAACCTCGTGCGCCGGCTGGTGCGGCAGGGCCACGACTGCGTGGTCTTCGACCGGAACCCGGCGGCGGTCGCGGCGCTGGCCGACGAGCGCGTGCAGGGCGGCAGCGATCTCGCCGGCCTGGTGGCCAAGCTCGCCAAGCCCCGTGCGGTCTGGGTCATGCTGCCGGCCGGCGAGATCACCGAGCAGACCGTGGCCGAGCTCGGCCGGCTGCTGGAGGCCGGCGACACGATCATCGACGGCGGCAACGCCTTCTTCCAGGACGACGTCCGGCGCGCCAAGGAGATGAAGGCCAAGGGCATCCACTATCTCGACTGCGGCACCTCGGGCGGCGTCTGGGGGCTGGAGCGCGGATATTGCCTGATGATCGGCGGCGACAAGGAGGCGGTGGACCGGCTCGACCCGATCTTCAGCGCCCTGGCGCCCGGCGAAGGCACGATCCCCAAGACGCCGCGGCGCGAGACGCGAGACCCGCGGGTCGCGCGCGGCTACCTCCATTGCGGGCCGAGCGGCGCCGGTCACTTCGTGAAGATGATCCATAACGGCATCGAGTACGGGATGATGCAGGCCTTCGCCGAGGGCTTCGAGATCCTGAAGAAGGCCTCGTCCGACCACATCCCCGAGGAGCGTCGCTACCGGTTCGACCTCGCCGACGTGGCCGAGGTCTGGCGGCGCGGCAGCGTGGTCAGCTCCTGGCTGCTCGACCTCACCTCATCGGCGCTCGCGGAGGATCCCGCGCTGTCGAAGTACTCGGGCTTCGTCGAGGATTCCGGCGAGGGCCGCTGGACCATCAACACGGCGATCGAGGAAGCCGTGCCGGCCGATGTCCTTTCGGCCGCACTCTACGCCCGCTTCCGCTCGCGCGACAAGGAAGGCACCGCCAACAAGCTCCTGTCGGCGATGCGCAACTCCTTCGGCGGCCATGTCGAGCCCAAGAAGTAGCTAAAGGAACGACATCCCGCCGCTGAGCGCCACGGTCTGCCCGGTCATGTAGGCGTTGCCGATCACCATCAGCACCGCCTGGGCGCATTCCTCCGAGGTACCGAAACGGCCGAGCGGGATGCGGTCGGGCGACGAGGCGAGCCCCGCGCGCACCATGTCTGTCTCGATCAGCGACGGCGCCACGGCATTGACGGTGACGCCGTCTCTCACGACCCGCGCCGCGTAGCCGCGCGTCAGCCCCTCCAGGCCGGCCTTCGAGGCGTTGTAGTGCGGGCCGATGCCACCCGCGCCGCGCGCCGCGCCGGAGGAGATGTTGACGATGCGGCCCCATCTGCGCTTGCGCATGCCCGGCAGCACCGCCCGGGTGCAGAGGAAGGCCGACTTGAGGTTGACCGCGATCGTCTGGTCGAACTCCGCCTCGGTGAGATCGTCGACGCCGCGGATGATCGCGACGCCTGCGTTGTTCACCAGCACGTCGACCGGCCCCAGCTTCTGCTCGATGGCAGCGACCATGCCCGCGACGGCCGCACCGTCGGAGACATCGGCCGCGACCGCCATCGCCTTGCCGCCTGCCTTCTCGATCTCGGCCACGACCTCGGTGGCCTCCTTCGCCCGCTCGCGATAGTTCACGGCGACCGCCGCGCCCTGCCCCGCGAGCGACAGCGCCACGGCGCGACCGATGCCGCGCGAAGCGCCGGTGACCAGCGCCACCTTGCCCTCGAGTAGGCTCACGGCTCGTCCACGCCGAAGGCCTGGCGCATCGCCTTCACGCCTTCCTGATGCGGCGTCCACATGCGGCCGCCGACCAGCCCGCCGTCGACCACGAGGTCGTGGCCGTTGATGAAGGTCGAGTCGTCGGAGGCGAGGAACACGGCGGCCAACGCGATATCGTCGGTGATGCCGGCGCGCGGGATCGGCTGGTTCTTGGCCATGCTGGCCTTCATCGCCTCGGCGTACTTGTCGGCCTCGTTGGGCGGCAGGCCGAGCGCCTTGGCGAAGATGCCGGTGGCGATACCGCCCGGCGAGATCGAGTTCACGCGCACGTTCTTCTCGCCGAGCTGCATGGCCGCGCACACGGTGAGATGGTTCACCGCGGCCTTGGCGGCGCCGTAGATCATCGAGGTCGAGTAGCCGGCGCGGCGGGCCGCCACGCTGCCGTTGTTGATGATGCTGCCCGAACCCTGCTCCATCATCAGCGGCGCGGCGTGCTTCATGCCGAGCATCACCGAGCGAACGAGCGTCGCCATGGCCGCGTCGAAGCCCTCGACCGGCACCGTCTCGATGCCGCCCACCGGCGCCGGCCCGCCGGCATTATTGAACAGGCAGTCGACCCGGCCCCATTTCGCGAGACAGGCCTCGAACATCTTCTTCACGTCGGCCTCCTGCGTGGCGTCCGCGGTCACGAAGATGCACTTGTCCTTGCCCAGCGCGCCCTCGAGCGACTTGCCGAGCTCGCCGCGGCGCCCGGTTGCGACGACCTTGGCGCCTTCCTTGACGAACAGCTCGACGGTGCGCCGGCCGATGCCGCTGGTGGCTCCCGTGACGATGGTGATCTTGCCGTCGAGCTTGCCCATGGATATCTCCCCTTTGCGTGGCGGGGATGATACACCAACGCCGGCAAGGAGAAGCGGATGACGGTGTTGGGAATCCTGGGCGGCAGTGGCGTCTACGATATCGCCGGCTTGAAGAACGCGACATGGAAACGGGTCGCCTCGACCTTCGGCGAGACCTCCGACGAGTTCCTGTTCGGCGTGCTGGACGGGCTCGACGTCGTCTTCGTGCCGCGCCACGGCCGCGGCCATTTCCATTCGCCGACCTCGATCAACTACCGCGCCAACATCGACGCCCTGAAGCGGGTCGGCGTCACCGACATCCTCTCGCTGTCGGCCTGCGGCTCGCTGCGCGAGGACCTGCCGCCCGGCCATTTCGTCGTGGTCGACCAGTTCATCGACCGCACCTTCGCCCGCGAGAAGAGCTTCTTCGGCGAGGGCCTGGTGGCGCACGTCTCGATGGCGCAGCCGACCTGCAACCGCCTCGCCCAAGCCGCCTACGACTGCGCCAAGCAGGCAGGCTTCCCGGTGAAGCTCGGCGGCACCTACATCGCGATGGAAGGCCCGCAATTCTCGAGCCTCGCCG
>CAYRBQ010000126.1:0-8963 GCA_964422305.1 uncultured Reyranella sp.
GCCGCCCTGGCGGGCCTCGCCGGCGCGACCAAGGCGATGGTCCTGCAGTTCGCCACCCTGACCGACGTGAGTGCGGCGATGTCCGGCGAAGTGGTGCTGATGGCGCTGGTCGGCGGCCTCGGTACGATCATCGGCCCGGTGATCGGCGCCTTCATCATCATCACCATGCAGAACTATCTCGCCGTGGCCGGAGAGTTCGTGCTGGTCATCCAGGGTGCGATCTTCGTCGTCATCGTGCTGGCTTTCCGCAAGGGTGTGGTCGGCGAGCTGGCGGAGTGGTGGAAGAGGCGGCAGGCCGGCTGACGGCCTTGTCGGCCCTTGCCCGCACGCTCCTTTCGCGCGAAGAACGGAGCCGTCACTGCCAGGGGAAGCGTCCGACATGACCGATATTTCCGACGACCAGCTCTTCGCCGAGCTGCGCAAGATCGATACGCCCACCATCACCAACGTCGTCGCGACCTATCCGAAGAACCCGCTCTGCCTCGGCCTCTACAATCCGTGGACCGAGAACTGGTACACGGATACGTCGATCCGCTGCATGTATCCGGAGATGGGCGCGATCATCGGCTATGCGGTGACCTGCGTGTACGGGCTGCCCGACCCCAATTACTCCGGTCGCCTCAACTTCATGGACGTGGTCGATGCGCTCGACGCGATGAAGAAGCCGACCATCCTGGTGATCCAGCAGAAGTGGCCGCTCGAGCTGCACAACAAGGCGGGCCTGGCCGGCGAGATGATGACGACCTCGATGCAGGCGGTGGGCTGCGTCGGGCTCCTGTCGAACGGGCCGTCGCGCGACGTCGATGCGATCCGCCGCATGAAGTTCCAGATGCTGCTGGGCGGCGTCACCGCCGGCCACGGCGAGATGGCCGTGCAGTCGGTCAATGCCCCGGTCTCGGTCGGCGGCATGGACGTGGCGCCGGGCGAGCTGATCCACATGGACGAGAACGGCGCAGTGAAGTTCCCGGCGCAGCACGCGCGGGCCGTCCTCAAGAACGCGCAGGCGATGCTGGCCGACGAGGCCGACAAGCTCGAGAAGATGCGCAAGGCCAAGACCGCCGCCGAAATCCGCGCCATCAACTCCGGCGGCACCTACGGGGCCAAGAAGGGCTAGGCCCGCCGCCATGGCCGGCACCGTGATCGAGTCGCGTCCGGTTCGGTGGGGGCTGGCGGCCAAGCTGTTCGCCGTCCTCATCCTGCTGGGTGCGGTCGCGGTGCTGATCACCGGCGTGCTGGGCTACGTCCGTGCGCGCGACGCGCTGGAGGAGGCGATCTATCGCCAGCTCACGACCGCGCGCGAGAACAAGGCGCGGCAGATCGAGACATACTTCCGCACCGTCCACGCCGAGCTGCGGCTGCTCGCGACGTCGAAGATGGTGGTCGACGCCACGCGAGACTTCCGCGCGGCCGTCCAGGAACTCGAACGCCCCGATGCGCCGCCGGACCTGCAGCGCAAGGTCAACGACTGGTACCTCGAGCACTTCATGCCCGAGATGCGGCGGGTGCTCGGCAGGGAGCCCGATCTCGGCGACTACGCTCCGACCAGCGCCGCGGCGGACTACCTTCAGTATCACTATATCGTCGCAAACCCTCACCCCGCCGACCGCCGCAAGCTGGTCGACGATGCCGGCGACGGCAGCGCCTACAGCAGGCTGCACGCGATCTATCATCCGCTGATGCGGGCGGCTGCCACGACGGTGGGTTTTGCCGACTTCATGATCGCCGATCCCAGGACCGGGCGTCTGATCTACACCGTCGACAAGGAAGTCGATTTCATCACATCCCTCCGTGTCGGGCCGTACCGTCACTCCAACGTCGCCGCGGCCGTCGCGCGCTGTGCGGCCACGGCCGACCGGTCGGCCGTGTGCCTCGAGGACTTCGCGCCCTATGCGCCGGCGTTCGGCGACCCGACCGCTTTCATGGCAGCTCCGGTCATAGACCAAGGCGTCGTGACCGGCGTGCTGGTCGCCCAGCTCTCGGACGAGGTGATCGACAAGGTCGTGACGGGCGACCGGCGCTGGCGGCACGAGGGCTTCGGGACGACCGGCGAGGCCTACCTGGTCGGTCCTGACTACATGCTGCGTTCGGGGCCAAGGGCATTCTACGAGAATCGCGACCTTTACTTCGCCGAACTGCGGGACGCCGGCGCGTCTTTCGCCGAGATCGCCGCCATCCAGCGCTACGACTCGCCGGTGCTGCACCAGCGCATCGACACCAAGGCGACGCGGGCGGCGCTGGCCGGCAGCGAGGGCACGGGTGAGGTCGCGGGATATCGCGGCGCGCCGACGCTCGCCTCCTGGGGGCCGGTCGCCGTTCCCGGCGTCAAGTGGGCGCTCGTCGCGAGCATCGACGCGTCGGAGGCCTTCGCTCCCATCGACCGGCTGCGCCAGGACCTCGCGCTGGTCGGCGGTCTTGCCCTGCTGGTCGTGGCGGTCACGGCCGCCTGGCTGTCGCGCACCTTGTTGGGGCCGCTGCGCGAGCTGACGGCAGGCGTGACCCGGTTCGCCGCCGGCGACTACGAGGCCCGCGTGCCGGTGCGGACGCGCGACGAGATCGGCCGGCTGTGCTCGGCGTTCAACGGCATGGTCGAGGACCTGCGCGAGAAGAGCGTCGTCATCGAAAACAAGAACCGCGAGAACGAGGAGCTCCTGCTCAACGTCCTGCCGGCGCCGATCGCCAACCGCCTGCGCGGTGGCGAGGCGGGCATCGCCGACGGATTCGCGGAGGTCACGGTGGCCTTCGCCGACCTGGTCGGATTCACGGCGCTGTCGTCCGAGATGCCGCCGGCCGAGGTCGTGAACCTGCTCAACGGCCTGTTCACCCGCTTCGACCTGGCCGCCCACGATCTCGGCATCGAGAAGATCAAGACAGTCGGCGACGCCTACATGGCGGTGTGCGGCCTGCCGGTGCCGGTGCCCGACCATGCCGAGCGCATGGTGCGCATGGCGATCCGCATGGTTCACATCACGCGCGAGCATGCGATGGAGCACAAGGTCGCCATGCAGCTTCGTGTCGGCGTCAACAGCGGCCCGGTCGTGGCCGGCGTCATCGGCAAGAGCAAGTACATCTACGACCTGTGGGGTGACACCGTGAACCTCGCCAGCCGCATGGAGTCGGGCGGCGTGCCGGACACGATCCAGGTGACGCGCCCGGTCTACGAGAAGCTCAAGGACAAGTTCGCCTTCGAGCCGCGCGGCGGCATCGAGGTCAAGGGCAAAGGCGTCGTCGAGGCCTGGCTGCTGCGCCTGTGAGCGTCACGACAGCCCGAAGCTGAGCTTGATCGCCAGGATCAGCCCGGTCACGGCGATGCTCGAGAGGATCAGGCCGAACACCCGGCTCACGATCTCGACGCCGGGCTTGCCGAGCAGCCGGAATACGGCGGCCGCCGTCGCGTAGATCACGAAGAAGATCGCAAGGCACGCCGCCAGGATCGCCGTGGTCGTCACCTGTTCGGAAAGGGTACGCACCTTGTTGTCGGTGAGCAGCACGACGGTCAGGATCGCGCCGGCGCCCGCGATGCCCGGCACGGCGAGCGGAAAGACCGCGCGCTGCAGCGGCGTGGCATCGTGCGGCAGGCTCATCGCCTCCTCGGTCACCTTGCCCAGCACCATCTTCAGCCCGAACAGCAGCAGCACGATCGAGCCCGCCAACTGGAAGGACGCCATCGGGATGTGCAGCGCGGTGAGCAGCGACTGCCCGACCACGATGAAGAACAGCAGGATCAGGAAGGAGACGCCGAGCGCGTAGAAGGCGACCAGCAGGGCGGTGCGGCGATCGAGGCCCGCCGTGACCGACAGGTAGATCGGTATCGTGGCGACGGGATCGAGGATCACGAAGAGGGTGACGAACTCGTAGAAGAAGTGATTGAGGAAGGCCGGTGCCACCGCGTCATGATGCCCGCGAATGGCAGACATCGGCAAGGCGGCGCACGGTTGACGCGGCAGAGGCGGGCGGCTCAAACTCGCTCTGTCCGCAGCCTTTGCCTTCCGGAGTGATCATGTCCTACACGCTCGAGCAGCTCGGTGCCGACATCCGTGCCGCCCTCAAGGCCGATGCCGGCCCCGCCGGCAAGCAGGCGGTCTGCGGCCTCGTCTCGCGCGTGCTGCGCGACAAGGAGTTCGTCGCCCGCCATCTCACCGCCGACCAGTGCAAGCCGCGCAAGGTGCTGTACGAGGACCCGGAGCTCGGCTTCTGCATCTGCGGCCACGTCTACGAGAAGCCGGCGCACGGCCAGCCGCACGACCACGGTCCGAGCTGGGCCATCTACGGCCTGGCCGAGGGCGATACGGAGATGACCGACTGGAAGATCGTGAAGAAGGGCGAGGGTGACGCGCCGTCCCTGGTGGAGCCCACCGTCAGCTACGTGATGCGCCCGGGCGATGCGCACTTCTACGACATCGGCGTCGTCCACTCGCCCAAGCGGGACGGACTCACCCGCCTGGTGCGTATCGAGGGCGAGAACCTCGACCATATCAAGCGCTCCAACATCAAGGCAGCCTAGCCGGGCCCTCAGGCCGCCGTCGGGGCGGCGCAGGAGCCGCGCAGCACCAGGTCGACCTCGAGGAGGGCGCGCGACTGCGTCTGGCCGCTGTCGCCGCGCAGGCGCTGGAGCAGGAGTTCGGCCGCGGCATGCCCGACATGCTCGAGGCTCCAGCGCAGGGCCGTGATCGCCGGCGTATGGACGACGGCGAGGTCGGTGTCGCCGACCGAGAGGACCGACAGGTCGCGCGGCACTGAAAGGCCGAGGTCCCGTGCGGCGCGCAGCGCGCCTGCCAGGATGCGGGTGCCGAGCGCGATGATCGCCGTCGGCCGGCGCTCGCCGCGAAGAAGCGCCAGCATGTCGCCCTGCGCGAAGTCCATCGGCGTGGACTGGATACAGAGCTCGGCACCGGCGGGATCGGCGCCGGCCTCGGCGAAGGCCTCGCGGAAGCCCGCGATTCGCTCCCGACTCGGCCTCATCTGCGCATCCGCGGTGAGCAGGGCGATGCGCCGGTGGCCGAGACCGAGCAGGTAGCGCGTCGCGGCCTTCGCGCCGCCGCGGTGGTCGACCAGGACCGCCGGCCACTGCGGATCGTCGTCGTCCCCGACGGGATCGCGATCGAGGATGACGATGGGCGTCCCGCTGCCTGCCAGGTCGCGCCAGATCGGTTCGTTGGCAGGGCTGCCCGGAGCCACGAGGAGTCCGTCGAGGCGCCGTCCTCTGAATCCGTCGGCCGCCGCGCGCTCGCGATGCGGATCGTTCGCCGTACTGGCGACCACCATGAGGTAGCCGGCCTCGCGCAGCCGCGCCTCGGCGGCGCGCACAATGGTGGCGTTGAGCGGATTGGAGACGTCGGAGACGAGGCATCCCACCATGCCGGTCGAGCGGGTCCGCAGGCTGCGCGCCAGGAAGTCGGGCCGGTAGCCGAGCCGCTTCGCCGTCTCGATGACGTCCCGCGCGACACGCGGACTGACATGCTTGCCGCCGTTCATGGCCCGCGAGACCGAACTCAGCGACACGCCGGCCGCCTTTGCCACGTCGCGGATCGTCACGGCGCGCGTCATGGAAACGATTTCCAGTGCATTTCCCGCCGACTATTGACTCATGCGACCCACCCGGCAAGTCTTCTGAAAACGTTTTCAAGAAATACCGCGGTCCCGCGGTTGTTTGGGAGGGAAGGGGAAACATGCTCACGATCAAACGCCGCATCCTTGCGGTCGCCGGTGCTGCGCTCGTCCTGGGCGCGGGCAGCGCCATGGCGCAGGATGCCAAGAAGACCCTGCGTTTCGTGCAGGCCGGCAACCTGACGATCCTCGATCCGATCTTCACGACGGCCTACGTCACGCGCGACCACGGCTACATGGTCTACGACACGCTGTTCTCGAGCGACGAGAACAACGCGGTGAAGCCGCAGATGGTCGATAAGTACGAGGTGTCGCCCGACAAGAAGCTGTGGACCTTCACGCTGCGCGACGGGCTGGAGTGGCACGACGGCAAGCCGGTCGTCGCCGACGATTGCGTCGCCTCGATCAAGCGCTGGGCCGCCCGCGACGCGATGGGCCAGAAGATGATGGAGTTCGTCGCCGAGGTGAAGGCGGTGAACGACAAGACCTTCACCATCGCGCTCAAGGAGCCGTACGGCCTGGTGATCGATTCGCTCGGCAAGCCGTCGTCGAACGTGCCGTTCATGATGCCCAAGCGCATCGCCGAAACCGATCCGTTCAAGGCGATCGACAGCCAGGTCGGCTCGGGCCCGTTCATCTACGTCAACGCCGAGTCCAAGCCCGGCGAGAAGCACGTCTATGTCAGGAACGCCAAATACAAGCCGCGCGCCGAGCCGGCCTCCGGCCTCGCCGGCGGCAAGGTCGTCAAGGTCGACAGGGTCGAGTTCGTCGACATGCCCGATCCGACGCAGCAGGTGAACGCGCTGATCGCGGGCGAGATCGACATGATCGAGAACGTGCCGCACGACCTCATCCCGCTCCTGAAGAAGGACCGGAACGTGCAGACCGTGAACTGGAACCCGCTCGGCCAGCAGTTCATCCTGCGCTTCAACCACCTGACCAAGCCGTTCGACAACCTCAAGATCCGCCAGGCCGCGATGTACGCCATGCGCCAGGAGGACTACCTCAAGGCGACGGTGGGCGAGCCGCAGTTCTACAAGGTCTGCACCGCGGCCTTCGTCTGCGGCACGCCGAACGGCGTGGAGATCCAGGGCGATCTCCTGAAGAAGCCCGACTTCGAGAAGTCCAAGCAGCTCCTGAAGGAAGCCGGCTACGACGGCACGCCCGTGGTGCTGATGCAATCGACGACCCTGCCGGTGCTGACCAACATGGCGCCGGTCACCAAGTCGTTGCTCGAGCAGGGCGGCTTCAAGGTCGACATGCAGTCGATGGATTGGCAGACCGTGGTGTCGCGCCGCGCCAGGAAGGATCCCGCCGACAAGGGCGGCTGGAGCGCCTTCCACACCTACGCCATCGCCGTCGACATCCTGAACCCGATCTCGGCCAACTGGATGGTGGCCGATCCCGCCAAGGCATGGTTCGGCTGGCCCAACGACCCGGAGATGGAGAAGCTCCGCGACGCCTACTCGCGCGAAACCGACCCGGCGAAGAGCAAGGCGCTGGCGCTGGCGGTGCAGAACCGCGCGCTCGACCAGGCGCAGTATGCCTGGCTCGGCATGTGGTACGGCCCGGGCGCCTCGCGGACCAGCGTCGTCGGCTGGCTGAAGGCGCCGGTGGTGGTGCACTGGAACATCGAGAAGAAGTGAAGGGTGACTTGACCGCCGAGGGGGCGCGGAGCGACGTCCGCGCCCCCGACGGCACGCGCATCGCGGTCTACGAATGGGGCGATCCGTCGGGCCCCGAGGTCGTGCTGATCCACGGCTTCGCGCAGAGCCATCTCTGCTTCGCGCCGCAGCTCCGCAGCGAGCTCGTGCGCCACTGCCGTGTCGTGGCGTTCGACATGCGCGGCCATGGTGCCTCGGCGCAGCCCAACGATGCCGCCGCCTATCAGGGCGGCCGCGTCTGGGCGGACGACATCGCCGCGGTCCTCTCGGCCAAGAGCCTCGAGCGGCCCGTGCTGGCCGGCTGGTCGATGGGTGGTCGCATCATCCGGCAGTACCTGATGGTCTACGGCGACGTCCGGCTGGCCGGCGTCAATTTCGTCGCCTCGCAGGTGATCGAGGAGCCGCGCTTCCGCGGGCCCTCGGCGCCGCAGCCGCTGCCCGAAGATCTCACGCTCGCCGGCGAGATCGAGGCGGCGATCGCCTTCCTCGAGGGATGCTACGGCCGCAAGCCCGCCGAGGCCGAGTTCCGGCGTGCGCTCGCCTACAACATGAAGGTCCCGCCGTCGGTGCGGCGCGCGATCGGCGGCTGGTCGACCGATGCGGCGGCGACGCGGGCCGCGCTCGCCAGGGTGCGCGTGCCGGTTCTGGTGACGCACGGCCGCGCCGACACCGTCGTGCTGCCGGCCGCCGCCGAGGCGGTCGCGGCGGCGGTGCCGCACGCCAGGCTCTCCTGGTTCGACGGCTGCGGTCACTCGCCCTTTGCCGAAGACGCGCCGCGGTTCAACGACGAGCTGCTGGCCTTCGTGCGTTCCTGCTCGACGGGCCGCTAGCGTCCTCGTTCCGGCGAAGGTGCAGCGAGTTGGTCATCGACAGGAAACCGGCGACCTTTATCGTCGGGCCATGACGAAGGGAACGACCAGACGATCCGTGCTGGCGGCGATTGCGGGCCTCGGCCTGTCGTCGGCTGTCCCTGCACAGGCGAGGGGATGGCTGCCCGGCGTGCAGCTCTACACGGTGCGCGACCTGCTGCGGCGCGACCTGCCCGCCACGCTGCGGCGCGTGGCCGAGATCGGCTATCGCGAGGTCGAGCTGTACGGCCCGGTGACGCCAATTGCTCGCGCGATGGCGGAGAGTCTGCGCCGGTATGGGCTCACGGCGCCGGCGATGCACGCGGGCTACGAGGAGCTGCGCGACACGCCCGACGCGGTGCTGGCCGACGCGCGCGTTCTCGGCGCGGGCTTCGTGGTCTGCCCGTCGATCGACGCCGGGCTGCGGCGCACACCGGACGACTGGAAGAAGATCTGCCGGACATTGGCCGCGAGCGGGCGGAGGCTGCATGAGCGCGGCGTCACGCTGGCCTACCACAACCACGATTTCGAGTTCGCGCCATTTCCCGACGGCACGACGCCCTTCGGCCTGATGATGGCCGAGACCGATCCGCGCGACCTCAAGCTCGAGCTCGACGTCTACTGGGTCGCCAAGGCGGGGCTCGACTCCGTGCGCCTGCTCCGGGAGCACCGCGGCAGGGTCGTGCTGGTGCATCTCAAGGATATCGGCCGCGACGGCGCCACGGTCGAGTTGGGCGCGGGCCGCCTCGATTTCCCGGCGATCATCCACACCGCGCTGGCCGGTGGCATAAAGCATCTCTTCGTCGAGCAGGACGACTCTGCCGATCCGCTGCAGAGCATCGCAACC
>CAYRBQ010000127.1:0-8932 GCA_964422305.1 uncultured Reyranella sp.
ACGCCCTCCATGCCAGGCTCAGCGCGCATCTGGCGGAAATTGAATCAGGGAAATCAAAACCTTAGAGGCTTTCAAATTTTTCGATCGCCTCCGGCAACCTTCACGGCACACGCGCCGTTGTGTGCAGGAGGCTGGATAATTGGTGTTGCCTCTGCCCCCGCTCAGCAACGCCTCTCTCCCCATCCGGCCCGACTCCAAGCCCGCTCCCGAGCCCTCTCGGGGGCGGGCTGCCTGTTTTCGGGATCAGCGCAGGAAGACCACGGCGAACTGTCGCGCGGGATCGGTCCAGGTACGTGCGATCTCGAACCCACCGCGGCGGGCGAGCGCTGCGATGCCGGCATCGTCGTACTTGTAGGAATACTCGGTGTGCACCCGCTCGCCCTCGGCGAATGCGAAGCGGCGTCCGGCCACCGTCACCGCCTGGTCGCGCAGGCTGCGGAAGTAGATCTCGATACGGCCCTCGACCGGATCGTAGAAGGCGTCGTGCGCGAAGGCCGAGAGATCGAAGGTGGCATCGAGCTCGCGGTTCATGCGGCGCAACAGGTTGAGCGTGAACTGCGCCGTGACACCTGCCGAATCGTTGTAGGCGTCGTGAAGGCGCCGGTGATCCTTCTTGAGGTCGACGCCGAGCACCAGCGCACCGTCGCCGCGCAGCAGCCGGCGGGCACGGCCCAGGAAGGCCGTCGCCTCGTCGGGTGTCAGGTTACCGATGGTCGAGCCGGGGAAGAAGCCGATGCGCCGCGCGCCGTTGATCGAGGGCGGCAGCGCGTCGATCGCCATGTAGTCGCCGCACACCGGCTCGACCCTCAAGTCCGGATAGTCGCGACGCAGCCGCGCTGCGGTCATGTCGAGATGCTCGCGCGAAATGTCGATCGGCACATAGCCGTCGAGTTCGGGCATGGCGTCGAGCAGCAGCCGAGTCTTGACGCTCGAGCCGCTGCCGTACTCCACGAGGACGCAGCCCGGCCCGGCGAGGCGCGCGATGTCGGCGGCGTACTCGCGCAGGATCGCGGTCTCGGTGCGGGTCGGATAATACTCGGGCAGCTCGCAGATCGCGTCGAACAGTGCGGAGCCGCGCGCATCGTAGAGGAACTTGGCAGGGATCGCGCGCGGCGACGCCGAAAGCCCGGCCAGCACGGCGCGTCGGAATTCCTCGCGGTCGGCGGTCTCGACGTCATCGAGGACATGAAGCGGAACGTTCATCGGAGATCCTCCGCGAGCCGGATCCCACCGAACATCCAGCGCGCGTCGGGCGGGAAGAAGTTGCGATAAGTCCGACGGATGTGGCCTGCCGGCGTCGCGGCGCAGCCGCCGCGCAGCACCATCTGGTTGGCCATGAACTTGCCGTTGTATTCGCCGATCGCGCCCTCGGGCTCGCGATAGCCCGGATAGGCGACGTAGGGGCTGGCGGTCCATTCCCAGACCTCGCCCGTTCCTTCGAGGACGGACGAGGCGATCTCCCATTCGGCTTCACGCGGCAAGCGCTTGCCCGCCCACTTGGCGAAGGCCGCGGCCTCGAACGCGCTGACGTGGCAGACCGGCCGCGTCGGATCGACCGGCTCGAGCCCCGACAGCGTGAAGGCCATCCACGCGCCGTCCCGCTTCTCCCAATAGAGCGGCGCCTGCCAGCCACGCTGGTTGACGCAGTCCCAGCCGGCCGACAGCCAGAGCTCGGGCCGCCGATAGCCGCCGTCCTCGATGAAGGCGAGATACTCGCCGCTGCTCGTGGGGCGCAACGCGATCGCGAACGCGTCGAGCCACGAGCGGTGCCGCGGCCCCTCGTTGTCGAAGGCGAAGCCCTGCCCGTCGTGGCCGGTCTCGACCAGGCCGCCCTCGAACTCGCGCCAGCCGAACGGCGTCGCGGTGCCGGTCGTCCCGCGCGACGCGCGATAGGCCGGACGCAGCGGGTTCATCGACAAGGCATGCTTGATGTCCATCAGGATCAGCTCCTGATGCTGCTGCTCGTGATGCAGGCCGAGCTCGACCACCGCTTCGTCGACGTGCGCCGCCATCGCCTCGTCGACGTGCCGCCGGTAGGCGAGGATCTCCTCGACGCCCGGCCGCGTGATCAGACCGCGCTGTGGGCGCGGATGCCGCGGCCCGACGGCCTCGTAGTAGGAATTGAAGAGATACTCGTAGGCCGGATCGAAGGCCCGATAGTCCTCTGCGTGCGGGCGCAGCACGAAGGTTTCGAAGAACCAGGTCGTGTGAGCGAGGTGCCACTTGGTGGGGCTCGCATCCGGCATCGACTGCACCGTCTGGTCCTCGGCCGACAGCGGCGCAGCGAGCCTTTCGGTCTGCGCGCGGATGGAACGGAAACGATCGAGGCCGTGCGCCGGCACGGAACGTGTCTTCAGCTTGGGCACGGTACCTCCCCACGGCTAACGTGGTGCCGAGCGGGCCGGTTGCAAGAGTGTGGCCGCACGTTCACCTTCTTGAGCGTCCGCTCCTGAGCCTGAGGGAAGCAAGTGCCGATTTGCGAGATCGATCCGTGGCGCACTCAATATTTCGAGAGGGTCGATTGCCCCGCCAACGTCTTCATACCCACTGAGGACAGCGATGCGTGGACATGGAATCCGAAGCATCGATGGGCCTACGACAAACTGCAGGTCGCGACGTTGCAAGCACTGCTAGCAGCGCCGCACGGCGTGGCCCCCGAGAAGTATCCGGTGTTCTCCAAGCCGATCTACAACCTCAAGGGAATGGGAGTCGGCAGCGGCGTGTTGCGTTCCAAGGCCGACTACGAGGCTGCCTATCGGCCGGGTCATATGTGGGTCGAGTTGCTCGAAGGCGAGCATGTCAGCAGCGACGTCGCCTTGGTCGACGGCGTCCCGCACTGGTGGCGGCATGCCGCCGGCATCGCCTCGGGAGACGGCACGTTCGACTACTGGGAGGTGCGTGCGGAGGCGGCGCCGGCCGTCGAAACGGGGGCCGGAGAGTGGTGCCGCCGGCATCTTTCCGGCTACACCGGCATGGTCAACCTGGAGACGATCGGCGGCCGCATCATCGAGGTGCACCTCCGCTTCGCCGACCAGTGGCCGGATCTGTACGGCGGCGACCGGTGGGTCGAAGCGCTGGTCGAACTCTACGCCAACGGCGAATGGCGCTTCGACGACAGAGCCCGGCGCACGGGATACAGCGTGGTGCTCTTCATGCCGCACGGCCCGCGCTACCGGCATCCGCCGCCTTCGGCCGTCGAACAAGCCAGGCGTCTCCCCGGCGTATCGAGCGTGCAGATCACCTTTCATGAGGAAATCGATCCCGACCGGCATGCGATGCCACCCGGGGGATTCCGGGTGGCGATCGTCAACTGCTGGGATCGCGCCGCCGGAAACGAAGCGCGCGATCTGTTGCGCCGGCATTTCGCCGACCAGGCCTAGAGGTTGCGGCGGACGAAACCCGCAAACAGGCTGATCACGAACAGGACCAGCGCGATCACGAACAGGATCTGCGCCATGCCGGTCGCAGTCGACGCGATGCCGCCGAAGCCGAAGATGCCGGCCAGCAGCGCGATCACCAGAAACATCAGCGCCCAGTACAACATTGCTCGCTCCTTGTGCGTAATGCCTTCTTGGCGGGGTAACGTCGCGCGAGATGCGGGAGTTCCGGGCAGCAACCGCCCTCGCCTGCCGGGCGTTGCCTTCGAAGCAACCCCACGGGCATTTCTGGAGGGAACAATGCAGCGCGAATTGACGCCCACCGAGGCGCGCAGCGGCTGGATTACCGGGCGCGTATTCCTGGTGCTCCTCGTGTCGTCGCTCGGTGCCGTCGGCGCCCTGGCACTTGCCTGGTATCTGCTCAGCCCGCAGGTCTAGGGGCGCCCGCCGTCGTCGAATTCCGGATGGCGTCGGACGAAGGCCACGACGAAGCTGCACGACGGCACGATCTTCAATCCCTCTCGCCGCGTGTCCTCGAGCGCGGCACGCACGATCTTTGCGCCGATGCCCTTGCCTTCGTCCTCGGGCGGCACCTCGGTGTGCACGAACACACGCGCGCTGCCCTGCTGGCGATACACGGCGACGGCGATGCCATGGTCTGTATTCAGCTCGTACCGGTGGCGGGCGGTATTGTGCGTCACGTCCGGCATGAACATCTCGTCAGACAGGCCGGCGCGCCTGAAACTCCCGCTGCACACACTGATCGAAGCCCGCGCTGTAGGGAACGAGCCCGTACGAACGGCAAGCCGCCTGCGAGTCGGCCATGATCTGCGCATCGGGATAGCCCACGATCACGCGACCCTGCTGACGCGCCGCGAGCTCTCGTGTTTGACACTGAGCATAGGCGGTCGTGCCCGGCGTGAACCCATAGGCCGTGCAGGGATCGCTGGCGGCAACCACGACGCGGGTTTCGCTCGCGCAGGCGCTCAATGCGCCGGCAGTCATCGCGACGAGTATCAGGCGTGCCAGCATTCGGATGTCTCCACGGAGCGCACGCTGCGCCCCGTCGGACAACGCGATCCGGCATCGCCGGTTGCCGCCGCACTAGCGGTCGACCTCCCAGAACATCGGGTAGGACGACTGGATCAGGCCTTTGAGGTCGGCGCGATAGCCAGCGGGAATCGTGAACTGTCCCCACATCAGCGATGGCACCATCTCGTAAGCGATCGTCTGGATCTCGGCGGCGATCTTCTTGCGCTCATCGACGGTCGACGCGCGCGTGAAGGCCTTGAGCAGGGCGGGAACGCGGTTGTCGCACGACCAGCCGGGGAACTCGTTGCAGGTCGCGGCGACGTAGAAGTGCGTCAACGGCGAGTACATGTCAGTCCCGTTCGAGTAGACCGGGAACATCGACCAGCCTTCCTTCTTGCCGCGGCGCGCCAGCACGGTCGGCCAGTCGCGCGGCTGCTGCTCCACCGTGAAACCGACGTCGCGCATGTTCTGCACCAGCACTCGGGACGCGGTCTGACTGATCGAGCCCGCGACCTCCAGCACGATCACCGGCTCGCCCTTGTAGCCTGACTCCTTCAACGCGGCGCGGGCGGCAGCGAGATCGACCTTGGCGGCCGACGCGCCGGCATCCGTCGAGTACGGCGTGCCGCACATCCAGAAGGAGGAGCAGTTCTTGGTCTGGTACTTGTCGGGCACGCCGATCGCCGTGAGCGTCGCGCTCTGGTCGACCAGCTTCCACATCACCTGGCGCACCTTCGGATTGTCGAACGGCGGCGCCGCGTGGTTCAGACGGAAGTTGCCCTGGAATTGGTGGATGCCGCCGAGACCCAGCAGCTTCACCGCCTTTTCTTTCTCCAGCACCGGCAGGATGTCGAACGGCAGGTACTGCATGTAATCGATCTCGCCGGCCAGCAGCGCGTTGGCGCCGGTCGACTGGTCGGGCATGACACGCAAGGTGAGCTGGTCGATCTTCACGTTCTTGCCGCCGCTCAGGAAGTCGGGGGCCTCCTTGCGCGCGACATAGGCCGGATTGCGCTCGAGCAGCATCGTGTTGCCCGGCCGCCACTGATCCTTGACGAAACGAAACGGACCCGAGCCGATCGGTTCCGGGATACGCTGGTCGGCCGGCGTCGCGGCGATGCGCGCCGGCATCATCACCGGCAGCGGCGCGTTCGGCTTGCCCAGCACCTCGAGCAGCAGCGGAAACGGCTGCTTCAGAACGAACTTGATGGTCTTGGGATTGGCCGCCTCCAGCGTCTCGGTGTCGGCCATCAGCATCTTGCCGAGCGGGTCGCGCACCGACCAGCGCTTCAGCGAAGCGACGCAATCCTCGGCGGTGACCGGATTGCCGTCGTGCCACTTCAGGCCGTCGCGCAGCGTGAAGGTCCAGGTGAGCTTGTCCGGGCTGGAGTCGTAGCTCTCCACCATCTGAGGCTTGATCTCGCCCTTCTCGTTCATGGCGAAGAGCATGTCGAAGACATGGAAGCCGAAGGTGCGGGTGATGGCGGCCGTGGTGAAATGCGGATCGAGGATGGTGACCTCGGATTCCAGCACCACGGTAAGTCCTTTGGCGGCGCGCGCCTCGGGCGGCCTGATGAGCGACGCGCCCGCCAGCGCTGCGCCTCCCGCAATAGCGGTCCGTCGTCCGATACCGATGCTACGCATGACTACCCCCTGATCTCCCCGACGAGGCAGCGTAGCGGCCTTCGCAGCTAAGCGAAACGGGCCGGTCCTCCCGCAAACGGCAGGACCGGCTCGTAATCATCGCAGACCGGAACGTGCCGGTCTCAGATCGGCGCCAGCAGGCGGCAGACCACCCGATCGACGAAGGTCGTGACCGGCGGCCCATAGACCGGGAAGCCCCAGCGTTCGCCCGGTCCCGCGGGCGACAGGACCACTCGGGTCTCCTGGACGGGGCGTCCTGCGTTCGTGAAGGTGCAGCCGACCACGGGATCGATCACGCCGCCGCTGTTGTTGGTGACGTAGACCACCGACAGCCAGCTCTGCTGCGGAACGGCCTGGAGCCACGGGCTGTCGATCTGCGCGACAGGCACCGTCGGCCCGGCGGTGATCGGCACGGTTCCCATCAGGTTGCCGCGCGGGTGTTGAACGACGACTTGATTGGGGACGACCTGGGCGTTGGGGTCGAACGCCTTGTCGGCCGGCGTTTGCGGCATCGCAGCCTGCTGCGCCGGCGTCTGGTTGTCCTTGCTCACGTTCTCGGGCGTCCAGACCTTGCCGGTACGCTCGTCACGGAACTGCGTGACGCTGTTCGTCGACACTCCGGCGGACACGCCGCCGGGAGCCTGCGCGAACGCCGGCGCCGCGCAAGAGACGATGATCGCTCCGGAGAGGACAGTCAGGCTGAAGGTGCGAGTCATGGATTTCTCCTACATGTCCTTGATGCGGCGCTGCTCCCAAGTGCCGACCTGCGCCTCTGCCTCTTCCCTGGTGATCCCGTAGCGGGTCTGGATCTTGCCCACGAGCTGGTCGCGCCGGCCTTCGATCTCGAGCAGATCGTCGTCGGTGAGCTTGCCCCATTGCTCCTTCACGGCGCCCTTGGTCTGCCCCCACGAGCCCTTGAACTTCTCCCACATGGTCTTGGCATCGCTCTGTGTCGTGGTCTGACCGGTCGTCGACTGGGCTTGGACGCCAGTCGGAAGCGTCCCGACGGCAAGGCCCGCACAAGCCGCAAGCGTGATGAGTGAGCGCATCAATTCCTCCTGGGTTTGCAATCTGACAACGGTCAGGAGCCGCGGGGGTTGCCGCCTACGGCCAGAGCGACTTCAGGAAGAACGCCACCGGGATGACGATGATCATTGCCACATAGAGGTCCATCAGCTCGCCGGCCAACGGACCATGGTCCGTCCGATCGATCATCATCCTCGACGCCTCCGGCGCCCGCTTGGGCTTCATGTTCCCCTCCGCACGCAACGCCCCGCGCTCGACGGGAGAACGCCATGGAAACGCCCAAGGTTGCATGGCCCCGGGCAAACGGCGTCAGGCGGATCTGCGGCCGGCGTGGTCCAGGGCTTGCTGGAGGTCGACTGTCGAGTAGGGCTTGGAAATGAACTGCATGCCTTCCATCTGCACGCCCGACTTGCCGTACCCGCTGGCGATGACGACGGGCAATCCGGGGTAGCTCCGGCGCACCTGCGCCGCCAGCTCCTCCCCGGTGATGCCCGGCAGGCCGAGGTCGGTGAGCAGAAGGTCGTACTTGCCGCCGGCCGCCAGGAGCTCGAGCGCCCGTTCGCCGCTACCGACCGCCGAGACGAAGCAGCCAAGCCGCTCGAGCAGGTCGGTCGTCGACATGCGCAACACGACCTCATCCTCGACGAAGAGGACACGCCTTGCCCGATCCTCGGCGGCAGGCGTCGTTCCGGCATCGGAAGCAGCCGCCGGGGCGGGTTGCGGCGGCCGCGGACGACGCGCCGCGAGCACGGCCCGCACCCGCGACGCCAAGGCATCGCTGCCGTACGGCTTGGGGATCATCGGATAGCCCGAGCGACTGTAGTCCGGGATCAGCCCACGCGCGAAGCCCGACGTCAGAAGCACGGCGATGCCGGGCTGCAGCTTCTGCGCCAGCTCGGCGAGCTCGACCGCCGTCATGGTTCCCGGCATCACGATGTCGGTGAACAGGAGATCGAACGCGGCATCCTTCTGCAGCATCGCAGCCGCGACATCCGGATTCTCGGCAGTTTCGACGCGATAGCCCCACCCCGTCAGCATGTCCGCGACGGCCTTGCGGACATCATCGCTGTCTTCCACGACAAGGATGCGTTCGCTGCCGCTCGCCGGAACCAGCTCGCCTTGCTCGGCATCGACGATCGGATCGTCGGTGCGCGGCAGGTAGAGCTTCACGCTGGTGCCCTGCCCGATCGCGCTGTCGATCCTGATATGGCCGTTCGACTGTCGCACGAAGCCATAGACCATGCTGAGGCCCAGACCGGTGCCTTTGCCGTCGGCTTTCGTGGTGAAGAAGGGATCGAACGCCTGTGCCACCACCTCCGGCGGCATGCCGGTTCCGGTGTCGCTGACATCGACCAGGACGTAAGGCCCGGGGGTCACGTCGGGATGAAGCGCTGCATAGCGCCGGTCGAGCGTCGCGTTCGAGACCTCGACACGCACTGTGCCGCCGTCCGGCATGGCGTCGCGGGCGTTGATCGCCAGGTTGAGGATCGCGTTCTCGAGCTGCCCGGGATCGATCCTCGCGTTCCACGGCTCGTCCGCCGTCTTCAGCTCGACGGCGATGCGCTCACCCAGCGAGTGACGCAGCAGGTCGGCCAGGTCGCCGACCAGTCTCGCCACGTTGGTCGGCTGCGGCGCGAGCGGCTGACGCCGTGCGAAGGCGAGAAGCTGCTGCGTGAGACGGGCGCCGCGATCGGCCGCAGCGGTCGCGCTCTGGACCCGCGCCAGCAGGGCGGCGTCGCCGCCGACGTCGCCTTTCAGGAGATCGAGGTTGGCGCGGATGACCTGGAGGATATTGTTGAAGTCGTGCGCGATGCCGCCCGTGAGCTGGCCGGTCGCCTCCATCTTCTGGCCCT
>CAYRBQ010000128.1:0-8929 GCA_964422305.1 uncultured Reyranella sp.
ATGCCGACATCGAGCGCGCGCTTGAAATAGGCCGGCGCCTCGCTCTCGTCGAACTTGCCCCAGCCGCGCCGTCCCTTGGCGCCCCACGAGTTGCCGCCGAGGCAGATGCGGCTGACGATCAGGCCCGAACGGCCGAGCGGTCCATACTTCATCGGAGTCTCCCCTTGCCGGACCCAGCTTAGGCCCCCACCTTCCAGACATGAAAGTGCTGATCGAATATTGCGGCGCTTGAGGCTACAAGCCGCAGGCCCTCCGTGTGAGGGAACGCCTCGAGAAACTGGGCGCAGCCGACATCGAGTTGCGTCCCGGCAAATCCGGCCAGTTCGACGTCAGCGTCGACGGTGAGCTGAAGTACACCCGCCGCGACACCGGTCGCTTTCCGACCGACGCCGAGATCGAGGATCTGCTGCCGGGCTAGGTCAGCCCAGCACTTCCTTGTTCACGCAATTGGCGGCGTTGGGCCGGCCGTCGAAAACGCTCAGGATGTTCTCGACGGCGGTGACGGCCATGCGGTCGCTCGCCTCCTTGGTGACGCCGGCCATGTGCGGGCTGAAGATCACGTTCTCCAAGCCGAACAGCTTGTTCGTCGGCTCCGGTGGCTCCTTGTCGAGCACATCGAGCCCCGCCCCGCGCAGCTTGCCGGTGGAGACCGCGTCATAGAGTGCGTCCTCGTTAACGATGCCGCCGCGGGCGGTGTTCACCAGGAACGCATCCGCCTTCATGAGACCGAGCGTCTCCCTGTTGAACATGTTGATGGTCTCCGGCGATTTCGGGCAGTGCACCGAGACGAAGTCCACCTTGGGAAGAATCGCCTTGAGGTCGGTGACCTTGGTGGCGCCGGCCCTCCTGATCTCGGCCTCGGAGATGTTCGGGTCGAGCACGAAGACGTCCATCTCGAAGGCGACGCAGCGCTTCACCGTGCGCGAGCCGATGCGACCCATGCCGACCACCAGGATCGACTTGCCCGAAAGGTCGGCGGGAAGGTCCGATAGGCGCTGGCCCCAGCCGTTCTCGCGCACGAAGCGGTCGTACTTCTTCACGAGGCGCGCCGAGGCGAGCAGCATGTACATCGCATGTTCGGCAACCGACACCGAGTTGGCGATGCCGGTGGTCATCAGGGGTATCCTGCGCTTGTTGAGAGCGGGGATCTCGACCGCATCGAAGCCGACGCCGAGGCGGGCCACCACCATCATGCCGGGGGCGGCGTCGAGCTCGGCCTGGCGGAACGGCGTGCCCCCCAGGGTGACGGCGTTGGCGTCCTTGAGCTTGGGATGCAGCGAGGGGACCGTGTCGTCGGTCAGGATCTCGAAATCGACATCGTCGCGCTTCTTCAGCACCTCGATGCCGGCCTGCGGCAGGCGGCCGACGATCAGGACTTTCTTGCGGTTCTTGCCAGTCTGCGGACCCGTGCTCATCGCTTCCCCTGAAGTGAACTGGGCGCGATCCTAGAGCCGCAAAAAGCGGGATGCTAGGGGAGGTAGCCGAGCGGGAGCCGCGTGGTGGACTTGATCTCCTCCATGGCGAACATCGAGGTGACGTCCGACAATTCGATCTTGGCGATCAGGCGCTTGTAGAAGGCGTCGTAGGCCTCGATGTCGGGCAGGGCGAGGCGGATCAGGTAGTCGATCTCGCCGCTCATGCGGTAGCAATCCATGACCTCGGGAAACGAGGCCACCGCCTTGGCGAAGCGGCCGAGCCACTGCGCGTTGTGCTGGGCGGTGCGGACCGCCACGAACACCGTGACGCCCGCGTTGACGGCCTTGCGGTTCAGGAGCGCCACGCGCGCCCGCACGATGCCCTCTCCCTGCAGACGGTTGATCCGCCGCCAGCAGGGCGTCGTCGAGAGCCCGACCCGCCGAGCCACCTCGGCGAGCGGCATGTCGGCGTCGTCCTGCAGGCAATCCAGAATCTTCTTGTCGAAGGAATCCAGTGTGAATTTTGCGGCCATGGGCGATCCTGAGGAATGGATTTCCCAATCTTGGCCGGGTTTGCGCAAAGGTAGCAAGCCGTTTCCCGGCCGCGCCGGTACAATCGAGCCATGTTTCGTCGCTTTACCGATCACCCCGCCTCGGTCAACGAGACCTACTTTCAGCACATGGGCATGGCCTTCAGCTTCGGTGCACGAATGCTGGTTGGCTCGCTCGCCTGCTTCGTGCACGGTTTCTTCCCATGGCTGTGCCTGACCCGCGGAAGCGACACGATCCGAACGCTCCACCATCGCATGGTGACCCATCGTACGGTGCGCCCGGCCAGGCCGGATCGCGCCACGGCCGTCGCGGCGGGCGACTAGCTCCGCTCTCCATTTTCGTTGGTCTGCTCGTCGCGACGGTTTCCGCCGCGGCGCAGGACCGTGCCATGGTGCCGGTCACGATCGACGGCGAGACCGTCCGGCTGGCTACCATCACCTACAAGCCGGTCGGCAGCGGGCCCTTCCCCACGGTGATCCTGCATCACGGCTCGACCGGCCGCGGCAACGATCCCTCGCTGTTCGCCCGCCCCTACGAGCCGCGGCCGCTGATCCAGTGGTTCACCGCGCGCGGCTTTGCCGTGATCCTGCCGGCGCGCCGCGGCCGCGGCGGATCCGAGGGAACCTACGACGAGGGCTTCGGCCTGCCGCGCGGCAACGGCTATACCTGCGACCCGTCGCTCTCGATCCCGGGTGCCGACCGTGCGCTGCGCGATCTCGACGCGGTGACGCCGATCCTGCTGGCGCAGCCCTTCGTCGATCGCAGCCGCATCGCCATCGCCGGCCAATCGCGGGGCGGCATCCTCACCATCGCCTGGACCGGGCGGCAGCCGGCGGTGGCGCGCGCCTCGATCAACTTCGTCGGCGGATGGATGGGGGCAGGCTGCTCTTCGGCCAGCGCGATCAACCAGACCCTCTTCAAGCGCGGCGTGCCGTTCGGCCAGCCCTCGATCTGGCTCTACGGCGACAACGATTCGTTCTATCCTCTGTCGCACTCGCGCTCGAACTTCGCGGCCTTCCAGGCGGCCGGCGGCAGAGGCGAGCTCCACGAGTACGCGCCGGCCCACGGCAGCAACGGCCACTACATCAACAGCACCCCGGCCCTCTGGACGGCCGCCCTCGAGAGCTATCTCGCCGCACGCGGCCTGCCGTCGCGGCCGCAATAGGCCCCCTCGCAACCCGCTTCCGGCATGCTACGTTTGTCCACGGGGGAGCGGACAACGCAGCGGAGGCTCCAATGGAAACACCCGTCCGGATCAGCTTCCAGGGCAGCACGCCCAGCGAGGCGCTGAGCGCCCTGATCAACGAGCAGGTGGATGCACTCGAGCGCCTGTATGGCCGCATGACCTCGTGCCAGATCATGGTGCGCGTGCCCGATCGCCATCACCGCACGGGTGGTCTCTACAGCGTGAACATCCACGCCATCCTGCCCGGCAATATCGACGTCGACGTCGATCATACGCCGCAGGCCGACGAGCGATTCGCCGATCCGGTGTTTGCCGTGAACGACGCCTTCCGGCGCGCCAAGCGCCTGATCAAGGAGAAGGCACGCAAGCAGCGCGGCGAGGTCAAGAACCTGCACGAGCGGGTGGAGCGTACTCTCGATCGGCCGGAAGGCTAGAGTGTTTTCGGCTCAGATGGAGCCGCGCCGGCGGCCCACCTGATCGGAACCCGCCCTAGCCGAGCAACGCCGTCCTCACGGCGGGCGCGATATGGCGCCACAGGGACGCCGGCGTTTCGTTCGTGAGGTCCCTCGCGACCTCCTTGACGATCTGCCGCCGGACCCGCCCGCTCATCAGGAGACGCAATTCGCCCAGGCTGCGCCGCGGCGCGACCAGGACGAGCGAATCGAAGGCCTTGCGATCACAGGCGCCGTCCAGCGTCTGGGCCAGGGCAGCGGAAAAACGACGCTTCTCGAGCTTGTGGTAGTCGTGGGGCGGCTCCAGTGCGTGCCTCACGCCGCTGCGCGACGAGCTGTGGCTGCGACCGGGTCGGTCGCTCTTGAGCGCACGAGCCGGACGACGGCTCCCGGGCGAAACCATGTCCGCCGCGGCCGCGGCCACGAGCCCGCGGGCATCGTCCCTCGGCATGAAGAAGCGGGCACGGGCACCGTCGGCCACGACGACCCAGATCTTCGGGCGCTTTCGAGCGACCATCGCAAACTCCTCGCCGGACAACCGAACCGGGCAACCGATACGCCGCGGTGCCGGGCGATGTCTTGACTTGCATCAACCGCGGCAGCGGATTGCCGCTTCGGCGACGAAGGCGCAGGGGCCGCCATGGCGCTCCGCGCTATGACCCGGCGGTCACGACGGAAGCTCCTAGCGGGCGTCCTTCGCCAGCCGCTTCTCGACCACGCGCGCCCACAGGGTCGAGCCGAGCGTCAGCGCCTCGTCGTTGAAGTCGTAGCCCGGATTGTGGACCTCGCAGCCGCCCTCGCCGCCGCCGTTGCCGATGTTGATGAAGGCGCCGGGCACCTGCTCCAGCATGTAGGAGAAGTCCTCGGAGGCCATCACGAACGGACCCTCGCGATTCATATTCTCGGGGCCCACGATCTCGGCCGCCACGTCGGCGATGAACTTCACCGCATCCTTGTCGTTGACCAGCGGCGGGAAGGCGATGCGCACATCGGCCTTGGCCGTGCCGCCCAGCGTCCTGGCGATTCCGGCCGAGATCGTCTCGATGCGCTCCTTGATCAGCGCCATCGTCTCCTTGCGGAAGGCCCGGATGGTGCCGCGCAGCACGGCCTCGTTGGGAATGACGTTGTAGGCGTCGCCGGCATGCATCTGCGTCACCGAGATCACCGCCGAATCGAGTGGCGCCACGTTGCGCGACACCACGCTCTGCAGTGCCGAGATGATCTGGGTGGCGATGATCACCGGATCGATGCCGGTTTCCGGCCGCGCCCCGTGCGCGCCCTTGCCGGTGATGTGGATGTCGAACAGGCCGCCGCCCGCCATCTGCGGGCCGGATCGGATGGCGAACTTGCCGACGTCGAGCTTCGGCCTGTTGTGCATGCCGAAGATGATCTCGCAGGGGAATTTCTGGAACAGCCCGTCCTTGACCATTGCCTCGGCGCCGCCGCGGCCCTCCTCTGCCGGCTGGAAGATGAAGTGGACCGTGCCGTCGAAGTTGCGCGTCGCCGAGAGATACTTGGCGGCGCCCAGCAGCATGGCGGTGTGGCCGTCATGGCCGCAGGCGTGCATGCGGCCGGCATGGCGGCTGCGATGGTCGAACGTGTTGTGCTCGTCCATCGGCAGGGCGTCCATGTCGGCGCGCAGCCCGATGGCGCGCGGGTTGTTGCCGACGCGGATCGTGCCCACGACGCCGGTCTTGCCGATGCCGGTCGTGACCTCGCAGCCCCATTCCTTGAGCTTCTGCGCCACGATGGTGCTGGTCCGCTCCTCCTCGAAGCCGAGCTCGGGATGGGCGTGGATGTCGCGCCGGATCGCGGTCAGTTCGGCGGCGGCGGCGGCAATCTGCGGTTCGATCTTCATTCGGTCAGGACTCCAACAGGAAGGACGTCATTACACGACGAAACTCCGCGCCGTGCACGTTCGGATATGCATGGCCGCCGTCCGGCAGCACATAGGCGCGCGCGCCCGGGATCAGGCGCACCAGCTCCTCGGTGAAGTAGAGCGGCGTCACGGTGTCGTCGCGGGCGCAGATCGCGAGCGTCCGGGCCGTCACCTTCTGAAGCTCGGCGCGCCGGTCGTGCGCCACGATCGCGGCGATGCGCGACAGGACGATCTCGGGCACCGGCATCGTCTCGGCGGCCTTGGCCTCGGCGGCTGCGAGATCGGCATCGTGGTCGCGGACCCACGAAGGCGAGTTGAGCGCCAGCGCACTCGACTTGAGATAGGCCGCAGGCCCCAGCCCCTTCAGCATCAGCGAGCGCACCTCGAACAGGCGACGGAAGAACGCGTCGGTCTTCGCCCAGGTGGCGCTCAACACCAGCCGGTCGATGCGGCCCGGATGCTCGATCGCCAGCACCTGGCCCATCGCGCCGCCCGTCGAATGGCCGCACCAGTGGACCTTGTCGTAGCCCAGCCCGTCCATGAGCTGCAGCGCGTCGTCGGCCATCTGCGCCACGCTGTAGCCGATCTTCGAGAGGGTGCTGCGCGCGGTGCCGCGATGATCGTGCACGACCACCGTAAATTGGCGCGCGAGCTCGGCGATGTTGTCGCCCCACCAGCGGGCGTCGCCGCCGAGGCCGGCGACCAGGAACAGCACGGGGCCGCTGCCATGGACCTCGTAGTGGAGCTCCGCGCCGTCGCGCAGCTTGAACAGGGGCATTCCGTCTCCTCGGCGATTTGCGTATGGTCGCCCCGGGAGGAAAGCGCACGATGAAGCGCCTGTCGATTGGCGTATTGGCCCTGCTGGCCGGCTGCACGCCCCAGAACCAGTCGGTGACGACCACCATTCCCCGCCCCTCGCCCGAGGATGCGACGCCCGCCGGCATCGCCTATCTGTGCGACGGCCGCAAGGAAGTCTCGGTGGTCTACGCGCGGAACCGGGCGTCGGTGACGATGGGCGACCGGACGTGGCGCATGGAATACCAGGCAACCGGCGACGGCTTTCGCTATGTCGACGCGAGCAACGAATGGACGGGCCGCGACGACCTCGCCGTGCTGCGCTCCGGCGGCAGCCCGCTCGCCTTCAACTGCCGGCCGATCAAGCGGATCGCCTGAGCTACTTCAGCCAGAACTTGATGGCGTAACCCACCAATGCGGTGACGCTGACGCCCGCTGCCCAAAGCCCCACGAACCACAGCCACTGCTTCGGCGCCGGCATCAGTGATAACCCTCGTGGCCGGTCTTGCCGCGGAACACCCAGTACGAATAGCCGGTGTAGGCGAGGATGATCGGCACCAGCACGAGCACGCCGGGCAGCATGAACCTCAGGCTGTCGTGCGGCGCGGCGGCCTCCCAGATCGAGACCGACGGCGGCACGATGAAGGGGTAGAGGCTGACGCCCAGGCCCGCGAGGCCGAGGCCGAACAGGGCGAGCGCCATCAGGAACGGCGTGTAGTGATGGGCACGCCGGAGGCTCCAGAACAGGACTCCGGCCACGACGACCACCAGCAGCGGCACTTGCGCCGTGAACAGGACCTGCGGCCAGGCGAACCAGCGTTCCCAATAGGCCTCGCGCAGGAACGGCGTGGCGGCACTCACGGCCGCCATGGCGACGATCGTGCCGGCCGCGAGCCGGAAGGCGAAGCGATGGCAGCGTTCCTGCAGCGGGCCCTCGCTCTTCATCACCAGCCAGGTGGCGCCGAGCAGCGCATAGCCGCAGACGAGGCTCACGCCCACCAGCACGCTGAACGGCGAGAGCCAGTCGAACCAGCCGCCGGCATAGGCGCGGTTCTGGACGGCGACGCCCTGCAGCAGCGCGCCCAAGGTCACGCCCTGGGCGAAGGCCGCGACGATCGAGCCGGTGCTGAAGGCAAAGTCCCACAGCGGCCGGTGGCCGGGATCGCGCCAGCGGAACTCGAAGGCGACGCCGCGAAACACCAGGGCGAGGAGCATGGCGACGATCGGCGCGTACAGCGCCGACAGGATCATGCCGTAGGCCAGCGGGAAGGCCGCGAGCATGCCGCCGCCGCCCATCACCAGCCAGGTCTCGTTGCCGTCCCACACCGGCGCGATCGAGTTCATGGCGCTGTCGCGCTCGCGACCGACGGGCAGGAACGGGAACAGGATGCCGACGCCGAGGTCGAAGCCGTCCATCACGACGTAGGCCAGGATCGCGAAGGCGATGATGAAGGCGAAGAACACCGGGAGGTCGATACCGAAGGGCATGATCAGGCTCCCTTGCCGCTGGCGATGTTGCCCGCCACCTGCGGCGCCGGCGTGATGCCGGCGGCGCGCACGGGTTGGTCGCGCCGCGGCCCCTCCTCGCCGCGATGCGGCGGATGGCTCATGAGCCGGAGGATATAGAGGGTGCCGGCGCCGAAGGCGAAGAAGTAGACGACGACGAACGCCAGCAGCGATGCGCCGACTGCGGGCGCATCGAGCGCCGACGCGGAATCGACGGTGCGCAGCAGGCCGTGGACCGTGTAGGGCTGGCGCCCGACTTCGGTCGTCACCCAGCCGGCAATGACGGCGACGAAGCCGGCGGGCCCCATCGCGAGTGCAAAGCGATGCAGCAGCGGCCAGTCGTAGAGCTGCTTGCGGGCACGGGCGAGCAGGCTGAAGAGGCCGAGCGTCAGCATCAGCATGCCCATGCCGACCATGATCCGGAACGCCCAGAAGACGATGGCGACCGGCGGCCAGTCCTTGCGGTCGACCGTGTCGAGCCCCTTGAGCGGCGCGTCCCAGGAGTGCTTCAGGATCAGCGACGAGGCCTTGGGGATCTCGACGGCGAACAGGTTCCTGCCCGCGGCCTCGTCGGGCCAGCCGAACAGCACCAGCGGCGCGCCGTTGGGATAGCTCTTGAAGTGGCCCTCCATGGCCATGACCTTGACCGGCTGGTGCTCCAGCGTGTTCAGCCCGTGCTGGTCGCCGGCGAAGATCTGCAGCGGCGCCACCACGGCGATCATGCCCATCGCCATGGAGAACATGACGCGCGCGCCTTCGTTGCCCTTCTCGCGCAGCAGGTGCCAGGCGCCGACCGCGCCGACCACCAGAGCGGTGGTGAGGTAGGCGCCGAACACCGTGTGCACGAGGCGATACGGGAAGGACGGGTTGAAGATGATCGCCCACCAGTCGGCCGGCACGAACTGACCGCCGGCGTTGATGGCGTAGCCGGCCGGCGTCTGCATCCAGCTATTGGCCGACAGGATCCAGAAGGCCGAAAAGAACGTGCCGACGGCGACGGCCAGCGTCGCCGTGAAATGCAGCCCCTTGCCGACCCGGTTCATGCCGAACAGCATGACGCCGAGGAAGCCGGCCTCGAGGAAGAAGGCCGTCAGCACCTCATAGGCCATCAGCGGCCCGATCACCGGACCGGCCTTGTCGGAGA
>CAYRBQ010000129.1:0-8910 GCA_964422305.1 uncultured Reyranella sp.
CGGCCAACGTCGAGGCCTACTACCAGGAGATCGGCCGCGCCGGCCGCGACGGGCTGCCCGCCGACACGCTGACGCTCTATGGCCTGGGCGACATGCAGCTTCGCCGCCTGCAGATCGAACAGGGCGAGTCTTCCGACGAGCGCAAGCGTATCGAGCGCCAGCGGCTGGGCGCGCTGCTGTCGCTCGCCGAGGCGCCGCGCTGCCGCCGCCAGACCCTGCTCGCTTATTTCGGCGAGCCGTCGGAACCCTGCGGCAACTGCGATCTCTGCCAGGAGGGCGTCGAGCTGTTCGACGCCACCATCGATGCGCAGAAGGCGATGTCTGCCATCGTGCGAACCGGCGAGCGCTTCGGCATGGAGCACCTGGTTGCCATTCTGACCGGCGACCTCACCGACAACGTCCGGAAGTATAGTCACGAGAAGCTGCCGACCTTCAGTGTCGGCAAGGACCGAAAGTCTGCGGAATGGCGCTCGATCTTCCGCCAGCTCTCGGCCGTCGGCCTGATCGCTCAGGACATGATGGAGCATGGTCGCTGGTGGGTCACCGACGAGGGTTGGCGGGTGCTGAAGGGCGAGCAGCGGATCGAGCTGCGCAAGGATCTGTCGTCGGGAGCCGCCAAGAGCGCACGTCGCAAGGCCGGCGCCGCCGCGATCGTCGCCGATGCGGACTCTGCGCTGCTCGAGGCGCTCAAGGCGCTGCGCACGAAGCTGGCCCGCGCGCAGAACGTCCCGGCCTATGTCGTCTTCTCCGACCGCACGCTGGCCGAGCTCGCCACGCATCGGCCGATCACGGCGCGTGCCATGCGCGAGATCCACGGTATCGGCGACGCCAAGCTGGAACGCTACGGGCCGGCCTTCCTCGACCTCATGCAGGCCCACGCCCCCTAGGCCGCTCCCGGAACTTTTCCGCCGCGATCTCGTTGAGCGAGTCGGTCGCCGGACGGCGGGGATTCCGCTTGTCGGAGGGCCGTCGACGGCGAGAGAGGAGCCATGGACGCCAAGGAAGTGATGCGGGCCCGGACCGGGGTGCCGGGGCTGGATGACATTCTTCTGGGCGGTCTGGCGGAGGGGCGGGTCTTCCTGCTGGAGGGCACTCCGGGAACCGGAAAGACCACGATCGCCCTGCGCTTCCTCGTCGAAGGGGCGAAGGCCGGCGAACGCGGCCTCTATGTGACCCTGTCGGAGACGGCGCTGGAGCTGCAGATCACGGCCCGGTCGCACGGCTGGGAGCTCGGAGACAAGATCGAGCTGTTCGAGGTCGTGCCGCCGGAGAGCCTTCTCGACGCCGACCAGCAGCAGAGCCTGCTCTATTCGTCGGACCTGGAGCTCGGCGAGACGACCAAGCTCATCTTCGAGGCGGTCGAGCGCAGCAAGGCGCGGCGCATCGTGCTCGATTCGCTCTCAGAGATCCGCCTGCTCGCCCAGAGCTCGCTGCGGTACCGTCGCCAGATCCTCGCCCTGAAGCACTACTTCGCGCGATACGGCGCGACCGTGCTGATGCTCGACGACCTCACCACCGACACGATGGACAAGACCGTGCACAGCGTCGCGCACGGTGTCATTCGGCTGGAGGAGCTCACGCCCGACTACGGCGCGGAGCGGCGCCGGCTGCGCGTGGTCAAGTATCGCGCCCAGGGATTTCGCGGCGGCTACCACGACTTCATCATCCGATCCGGTGGTGCCCACGTCTTCCCGCGCCTCGTCGCCGCCGAGCACAGGCGGAGCTTCGAGCGCCGGCAGGTGACGTCGGGCGTCGCGGCGCTGGACGCGCTGCTGGGCGGCGGCATCGAGCTGGGATCGAGTACTCTGATCCTCGGACCGTCCGGCTCGGGCAAGAGCATCCTGTCGCTGCAGTTCATCGCCGAGGCCATCCGGAAGGGTGGCAAGGCCGCGATGTTCGTGTTCGACGAGGAACTCGGCCTGCTGTTCGACCGCGCCAAGCCGCTGGGTTTCGATCTTGAGGCGATGTGCCGCGACGGCAGGCTCGCTATCACCCAGTTCGACGCCGCCGAGCTGTCCCCCGGCGAGTTCGCCTCCGAGGTGCGCAAGGCGGCAGCCGACCCGGAGATCAAGACCGTCCTGATCGACAGCCTCAACGGCTACCAGACGGCGATGCCGGAAGAGAATTCGCTCGTGCTCCACATGCACGAACTGATCCAGTACCTGAACCGCTGCGGCGTCTCGACCTTCCTGACCGTGGCGCAGCACGGCCTGGTGGGCGAGATGAAGTCGCCGGTCGATATCACCTATCTCGCCGACTCGGTGATCCTTCTGCGCTACTTCGAGGCCGAAGGCGCGGTGAAGCGCGCCCTCTCGGTCATCAAGAAGCGGACGGGCAGGCACGAGGACACGATCCGCGAGTACTGGATCGACCGGGGAATCCATGTCGGCGAGCCGTTGACCGAGTTTCACGGCGTGTTGCGCGGCACCCCCGTGCTGCCGGGTGACCGCAGGCCGGCCCGGCCGGCGTGACCACCTTCGACCCGGGACGGTCCCTCATCGCGCTGATCCTCGCGCCGCGCGGCCGAGATTCGACGGTCGCGGTGTCGCTGATCGAGCAGGCTGGGATCGCCTGCCGCGCCTGCCGCCATCTCGCCGAGCTGCAAAGCGCGCTCGCCGACGACACGGCCTTCGTCCTCATGACCGAGGACGCGATCCGCACGGCCGACCTCAGGCCGCTCGCGCAGTGGCTGGCGAGACAGCCCGCCTGGTCGGACCTGCCGTTCGTGCTGGTCACGGACCATGGCGGCGGGCCCGAGCGCAATCCCATCGCCGGCCGCTGGCTGGAGACGCTGGGCAACGTCTCCTTCATCGAGCGGCCCTTCCATCCCACGACCCTGACCAGCGTCGTGCGGACGGCGCTCAAGGGACGCCGGCGCCAGCTCGAGACGCGGGCGCTGCTGGAGGACCTGAAGAACGGCGAGCTCAGGCTGCAGAAAGCCAACGACGAGCTGGAGCGTCGCGTCGAGGAACGGACGTCGCAGCTCCGCAGCGCCCATAACGAGCTCCTGGGCCAGATCGCCGAGCGCGAGAGGACCGAGGCGCAGCTTCGCCAGATGCAGAAGATGGAGGCGATCGGCAATCTCACCGGCGGCGTGGCGCACGACTTCAACAATCTCCTCACCGCGGTGATCGGCAATCTCGAGCTGCTGGGCAAGCGTGTGCAGGCCGACGCCAAGGTCGCGCGCCTGATCGGTGGCGCCATGCAGGCCGCACAGCGCGGCGCCGCGCTCACCCAGCGGCTGCTGGCCTTCGCCAGGCATCAGGACCTCGAACCGCGCGCGGTCGATCTCGCCGCCCTGGTCCGCGGCATGGGCGACCTGCTGCGCCGGTCGATCGGCACGACGATCGTCATGAACCTCGATTTGCCGGAAGGGCTGCCGGCGGCCCATGTCGACGCCAACCAGGTCGAGCTGGCGCTGCTCAACCTCGTGGTGAACAGTCGGGACGCCATGCCGGACGGCGGCACGCTGACGATCGCCCTGGAGCTCGCCGAATCGGAGGCCGCCCGCGACCTCGCGGCCGGTAGCTATCTCAGACTCTCGGTCTCCGATACCGGTGGCGGCATGGATGCCGAAACCTTACGGCGCGCGGTCGAGCCGTTCTTCTCGACCAAGGAGATCGGCAAGGGCACCGGCCTCGGTCTCTCCATGATCCACGGGCTGGCCCAGCAGCTCCACGGGGCGCTGCGGCTGTTCAGCACGCCAGGCCGCGGCACGCGCGCCGAGCTCTGGCTGCCGATCGCCAACCGTCCGGCGGCGGCCGATGCGGCGCCGGGCGCGACCCGCCCGCTCGCGGCGCAGCGGCGGCTGAAGCTGCTGTTCGTCGACGACGATTTCCTGATCGGCCTCAGCACCGTCTCGCTGCTCGAGGATCTCGGACACGAGGTGCTCCGGGCGTCGTCCGGCGCCGATGCGCTCAAGCTGCTGCAGGGCGACGGCGCGGTCGACCTGATGATCACCGACTACGCCATGCCCGGCATGAACGGGCTGCAGCTCGCCGAGGAGGCGCGCAAGCTCCGGCCCGGCCTGCCGATCCTGCTGGCGACGGGCTATGCCGACCTGCCGGCGCGGGCGACCTCCGATCTGCCGCGCCTCAACAAGCCCTACCATCAGAAGGAGCTCGCCGAGCAGATCACAGCCCTGCTCGGCTGAGCCTTCACTGCATCAGCGGCATCACGCGCCGTACGCGGTCGTCGCGCAGCCACAGCCCGCCCCATACGAACAGCCCGAGCCACACGCCGAACAGCGTGTGGCTGAGCAGGGGATGGTCGAGCCGGAGGTGGGTGGCGATCGCGCCGCCGAACAGACCGGTGAGCAGCACCGCGCCCAGCAGCGCGGTGCGCGACCAGGCGTAGAGCAGCGTGCCGGCGAGCGTGATGACGCCGAGCAGGCGCGCGAAGCCGGTGGTCGCCGGATAGCCCAGCTCCTGCAGGCTGTCGTAGACCGCCTGGATCGGCACCAGCTTGATGGCGCTGTCCATCAGCAGGAACAGGATGGCGAGGCCACTCAGGATGCGGCCTGCCCAGAGCATGCGCTTCGACGTCATGCTCAGCCCTTCTTCTGCGGCGCGCCCATCGACCACAGGTAGCCGAACGGGTCGCGAAACTGGCCGTAGCGGTCGCCCCAGAACATGTCCTGCGGCGGCAGCACCACCTCGGCGCCGGCCTTGATCGCCTTGTCGAAAGCCGCGTCGACGTCCGCCACCGCGAGGTGCAGCGTCACGCCAGCCGGCTTCTCCCATGGATGGCCGTGCTCGGGAAAGACGTCGGCCAGCATCAGCGAGCCGCCGTTGATCACGAGATGGATGTGCATGTAGCGGCCCTTGTCGTCGGGCGGCATGCGCATGACTTCCCTGGCGCCCAGCGCCTTGACGTAGAAGTCGGAAGCCTTGGCCGCGCCCTCCACCGAAAGATAGGGGCAGGGGCCGCCGAGGACGGGCGGCTGCACGGGCTGATTGGCGTCGGTCATGACGGTCTCCATGGCTGTTGTCTGATCCAAGGACGAACGGCCGGGTGTCGTGCCGACATCGACTTGCGAATTTTTTATCCCGACAGCCGATCGAGATGCTGGCGGATATGCGCGGCCTCGGCCGGGGTGTTGGCGAGCGCAATGGCGCGTCCGAAGGCGGCGCGGGCCTCCTCGGCCCGCTCGAGCTTCTCCAGCAGGGCCCCCTTCACGCCATGGAAATAGAAATAGCCGTCGAGGCGCCCGGCCAGCGGCTCGATCATCTCCAGCGCCGCCTCGGGTCCCTTTACCTTGGAGACCGCGACGGCGCGGTTCAGCGTCACCACCGGCGAGGGCTGCAGACGCTCCAGGTTGGCGTAGAGCAGGTCGATCTGCGCCCAGTCGGTGTCCTCGGCCCGCGCGGCCCGTGCATGGAGGGCGGCGATCGCCGCCACCACCAGATAAGGACCCGGACGGCGATGGCGCCACGCCGAGTCGATAAGCCCCACACCCTCGGTGATCCGCGGCTGGCTCCACAGGCTGCGGTCCTGGTCTTCCAGCAGCACGACGTTGCCGTCGGCATCGAAGCGCGCCTTGGCGCGCGACTGCTGCAGCAGCATCAGCGCCATCAGGCCCATGATCTCGGGCTCGGCGGGAAACAGACGCAGCAGCAGCCGCACCAGCCAGATCGCTTCCTCGGCCAGCGGCTTGCGCGCCTCGGCTTCGTTGGCGCTCGCCGAATAGCCTTCGTTGAAGGTGAGGTAGATCATGGCCGCCACCGCGGCCAGCCGCTCCGCGCGCTCGACCGCGCCTGGCGTCTCGAACGCCACCTTGCCCTGCGCGATGCGGGCCTTGGCGCGCGTGATGCGTTGCTCCATCGCCGCCTCGCCCACCAGGAAGGCGCGCGCGATCTGCTTCACGGTGAGGCCGCAGACGATGCGCAGCGCCAGCGCGATCTGCTGCGTCGCCGGCAGCTCGGGATGGCAGCAGACGAACAGCAGCCGCAGGATGTCGTCCTTGTAGTGCTCGCCGTCCAGCCGCTCGGCCATCGGCGTCTCGACATCGTCGAGGTCGGAGAGCTGCTCCTCGTCGGGCAGCGCCGTCTGCCTGGCGCGCCGCCGCACGTCGTCCATCGCTGCATTGCGGCCCACCATGATCAGCCAGGCTGCGGCGTCGCGCGGCGGACCGTTCTGCGGCCAGGTCCGGAGCGCCCGCAGGCAGGCCTCCTGGAAGGCTTCTTCGGCCGTATCGAGGTCCCGGAAGTAGCGCAGCAGGGCCCCCATCGCCTGGGGCCGCGCCGCGACCAGAACCGGGTCGATCCAGCCGAGATCGCTCATGCCGCGGGTTTCTTCTCAGCCGGCAGCCGGCTCTCGTGCATCTCGGCGACGGGCCGGATCTCGTAGCCGCCGGTGCTCGGGTTGGCCTTGGCGAGATCCTTGGCGACGTCGATGGCGGCATCGAGCGAGGCGCAGTCGACGATGTAGAAGCCCAGGAGCTGCTCCTTGGTCTCGGCGAACGGCCCGTCGATCACCACGTCCTCGCGCCCCTTGCGGAGCGTGGTCGCCGCCGTGGTCGGCAGCAGCCGCGCCACCGGGCCGAGGCGGCCCTGGGCGGCGAGCTTGTCGTGGACGGCGTGCAGCCGGGCCATGGTCTGGTCGTGGTGCTCCTTGGACCAGGCGCCGACGGTTTCTTCGACGTTGTAGCAAAGGATGGCGTAGAGCATGGAAACGGGCCTCTCATTACCTAGGACGTAACCGGTGGCCGCCTTCCGACAGCCCCCTTTGAAAATTCTTCACTCATCTTTCCTTCCCCGTTGCGGAGCTAGTCTTCCGACGGCACGGGATTCTCGAACGGCGTGCCGGCTTTCAGGATGCGGAAGCGGCCGTCCTGGATCTCGGCGCCGGTGACGATGCCGGTGCGGGCGCTGCCGCCGTCGAGGCCGAGCCGGTCGCCCTCGAAGGCGTGCGGATCGTCCATGCCGCTGATCTTGCGGTGCTTGTCGGGCGGGGTGTGGCCGTGCACCACCAGCGTGCCGCCGAAGCCCTGCTTCCAGTCGAGGAAGCCGTGGTTGATCCAGGCCCAGCGCGCCTCGGTAAAGACCAGCCAGGGCCGCGCCAGGAACTCGTCCTGCTCGGCGTGCGGGTCGAGCCCGCCATGCACGAACAGCGTGTTGCCGAGCCGCACGTGGCTGCGCATCTGCTGAAGGCGATGCACGACCTCGTCGCCCAGCGCCTCCTTGAGCAGCGCCTGGTCGGGATGCGGTGGAGCATAGCCGGCCCGATCCGCCATCTGGCCGAGCGTGATGTGGCCGCCCATGCGTTTGGAGAGCCACATCGTCTCCGCCTTGTGGGCGTGTGGGCCGCCGACCACGGCCAGCATCATCATGATCTCGTGGTTGCCCATCAGGCGGTCGACATGGTCGACGCCGTGCGCCTCCTCGTTGCGCGCCCAGAGTTTCAGCACGCTTACGCTGTCGGGGCCGCGGTTGATCATGTCGCCGAGATAGACGAGGCGGGTTCTGCCCCGCGCGTCCTTCGCGCGGGCGGCGATCGACCTCAGCAGCGCGTCGAGCTCGGCCGCGCAGCCGTGCACGTCGCCGATGGCGAACACGGTCTCGCCCTTCACGTCGAAGGGCGCTTGCTTCCACTCGGAGACGGAGACGGGCAGGTCGGCCATGGTCGCCAATGCTAGCTCTAACCCGCGCGGCGCTCCACCAGGGTCGGCGGCTTGCGGTCGAACTCGTCCTTGATGGTGCGGTTGAGGTCGAACCGCACACTGCCGGCGTCGGGGCGGTTCACCCAGAGCTGCGCCGCGAGGATATACTTGTCGGCTTCCAGCGCCTCGACGCCGATCGCGGCCACATGCATGACCCGTTCGTCGCGCCCGATGATGGTCTTGAGCTTCGCGATCGCCGCCCCGACATCGTCGTTGGCGGGGCGGGGCACGCGCAAGTCGATCCTGGCGGTGTCGTTGCGCGTCGGCACGCGCACGATCTCGCCCCACAGCTTGCCGTTGGGGATCACGGCGCGCGTGTTGTCGTCCATGTCGATCTCGCTGAAGAACAGGTTGATCTCGCAGACCCGGCCGGCGACGCCGCCGGTTTCGATGCGGTCGCCGACATGGAAGGGTCGGAACACCACCAGCATGATGCCGGCGGCGAGGTTGGAGAGCGTGCCCTGCAGCGCGAGACCGACCGCGATGCCGAGCGCGCCCAGCACGGCCACGAAGCTCGTGGTGGCGATGCCGAAGGTCGTGAGCACGGCCACGAAGGTGAAGACCAGGACGGTGTAGCGCGCGCCGTTCGCGAGGAAGAGCGCGACGGTGAGGTCGATGCGCGGCGACTTCTTCAAGAGGCGCACGACGGCCGCATAGAGGAACCGCGACGCCATCCAGCCGGCGATCAGGATGACGATGGCGCCCACGACCCTCAGCCCGTAGGTCGTGATCATGGCCACCAGCACGTTGGCGGCATTGGCCCACTGTTCCTCGATGCCCATGGGAGGGGAACGCCACGCCCACGGCACGGGTTGCCCCACTTGACAGGCCGGGCGGAAGAGGATAGGAAAGCGGAAGCCACGCGGTGGCTATTTCTGTGTGTTTTCTGAGTTGATAGGAAAAGGGGAGGCGGGACGGCAAATGTCGCAGATCGCGCGGCAGCCGGTGACGCAGGTCAGGCGGCCGAAGGCGAGCCGGATCAGCGGGTTACGGGCCGCCTGCTGCGACATCGAACGACACAGGCTCGGAACACGCCCTGCCGCGCTGCGACAGGCGGCTCGACTAGCGGGCGTCGTTCTCGCGGATGAAGGAGCGGACCCTCGGCATGATCTGCTCGCGCCACTTGCGGCCGTTGAAGATGCCGTAGTGGCCGACCCGGGGCTGCTCCCAGTGGACGTGGCGGGCGCCCGGGATGTTGGGAGTCAGCGCGTGCGCGGCCTTGGTCTGGCCGACGCCCGAGATGTCGTCGA
>CAYRBQ010000130.1:0-8901 GCA_964422305.1 uncultured Reyranella sp.
GGCTTCGAGGATTCCCGCACGGCGCCTAGCGCCTCCAGCCAACGGTGGGCCTCGTGATGGCCCTCGATGGAATGGCAGTGGACGCGGTGCGCTCCGGCACTCGCCACCGTCGGTATCATAGCGCGCCGGACCCAACGTGTCAGCGGCAATCCGATGTCACGGAAACGGTCGGTGGCGAACATCCACGCCTCCCACACGCCCGGCCACAGCGGCACGACGCCGAGGCAGGCAATGGGCTCGTGGTCGCCGGCCACCCAGGCGAGCTCGCGCCGGGCCATGACCTCCTGCGCCAGCGCCAGGCGGTCGTCGACGAAGCGCGTGGCGAAGATCTCCTCCGCGTCCGCGGCGCGCAGGCGCGCGGTGACGTGCAGGACGGCGTTCGGCGTGACGGGCTCGACGATCACCCCGCCCGGTCCCGGTCGTAGTGCGCCACGACGGACCCGAGCCGCGCCGGCCCGGTGCCGGTGGAGACGAAGCGCAGCTTGACCATCTCGGTGTGCCCGAGCATCGAGATGTCCAGCCGGGCGAACGTGCTGCCGGTCAACGTGGCGACCAGGTCTTCCTCGTCCGGCACCGAGGGGTCGTAGGAGGCGTAGACCTCCCAGGACCCCTCGGCGGCGATGTCGAGGCCGCGCCACATCTTCCAGGTGGCAATCTGCTTGCCGTCCATGTAGGGCAGCTCGACCACCGCCTGCGTGGCGTCGTAGGTCTCGCCGTCGTCACCGCCCAGCAGGTAGATCGTGTCGTCGATCCGCGTGTAGACCTGCGCATCGAGCGCCACCGTGTTCACGGCCTGGCCCGGAAGGGTGTAGGTCGACCACGCGCTGATGCGGTTCGCCGGGAAGTAGGAGAACACGTACACATCGGACCCGAGCACCAGCCAGTAACGGCCGCTGGTCGGCTCGATGATGGCGTGTGCTTCCTCGAGCTGCTGGGTGTTCAGGCCGCGCACGCGGTCCACCAGCAGGGTGTCGATCGGCGTCCCCACGTCGGTCGCCGCAGGGCTGTCGGTCAGGTCCCGCGCGCGCAGCGAGCGCACCCCGCTGTCGCCGAGAAAGAACACGTCGGTGCCGGCGAATGAGAGCACGGTACGGGGGCTGACACAGCCGGTGTTGCGGAGCGTGTTCAGCTTCACGCTGTCGCGCGGGTCGGCCGCGAAGCGCCAGAACTGCGTCGTGCGCCGGCTGAACACGGCCACGCCGTCGTCGTACTCGGCGAGCCCGGTCAGCGTCTCGGAGCCCTGCGCCTGGCTGCTCATGTCGAAGAAGCCGGCGCCGGCGCTGCCGGTGTTCCAGTCGCTCGGCGCGTTGTCGGCGCAGCGGTGCAGGATGCTGCCGCTCGCCGCGTACATATTCGTGTTGAAGGTCAGCAGGATGCGGCCGTTCTCGGCGCCGGCTTGGCCCGTGAAAACGGTGACCTGGGTGCCGTCGTAGAAGTGCCGCACGTTGCCGTTGCTGGTGAGCGCGGAGACGTAGAGGTTCCCGGCGAAGCCCTTGGCGTCCAGGATGCGCGTGACCGTGCTGCCGTCCGCCGGCACGAGCCGCTGATAGATCACCCCGGACGGCATCGGCGGGGTCGGCCCGGTGCCGAAGACGTAAAGCAGGCCGCTGAGCCCGGCCAGGCCGATCGTGCCGGTCGGCAAGATGTGCTTCGGCACGAACGCCGGCCGCTTCTCGATCTCGCCGCCGCGAGTGATGTGCGCGTCGCGCAGGGTGCGCAGCGTGCCCGGCGGCGCGGTGACCGCCAGGCGGTTCACGTTCAGCCCGCCCTTGAAGTCGTTGACGACGAAGTACGCCATCAGGAGGCGTTGTTGCTGACGCGCGGCGGCGTCGGCCACCGGCCCTCGCGGCGCGGATAGCCGCTGAGATTGAAGGTGCGCGCGCCGCCGGAGTGCTGCGCGTTGCCGGTCAGCTTCTTGTACAGCGTCTCGGCGCGGCCGCCGATCTTGCGCGCCGTCGCCTCGTCCGTGGCCAGATCCGCAGCGACGGTCAGCACCAGCAGGTCGCGGTCCAAATCGCACAGGTCGGTGTCGGCGACGAAGGTGGCGAGCGCCCGGATACCCTCGAGGCGCAGCACCATGTCGGCGCCGGAGGGCAGGGGCCACACCTCGATCTGGCCGCTTGGGCGCGTGTCCCACCGCAGCACGGGGTCGCTGCGCTCGTCGTTCTCGGAGTCGTAGGCGTTGTAGTGGTCCGGGCCGATGCCGCGGTAGACCGGATGCCAGTCCCCCGACCACGACACGTGCACCGTCTCCAGCCGCTCCAGGTCCAGGCCCGGCGGCGTGGTCGGCAGGTCGTAGTAGCGCTGCCCCGCCGCCATCGGGATGTCCCACCGCTCGCGCAGGTGCGGCCAGGCGAAGGACTGCCACAGGACGCGCTGGGCGCGCTGCAGCTTCACCCGGTGGGCCGGCGCGATCTGCGTGGCCTGGGTCGAGCTCAGGCTGATGCCGAGCTCCGCCCGCAGGTCCACCAGCAGCTCGCTCAGGGGCGCGCGGTTGGCCACGTCAGGTCAGCGCCTTCGTCGCCTCGGCCGCCGCCGCCGCCCGGCGACGCACGCTCTCCGGCACCGGGATGCTTGCGGTGATCTCTGGCGCCGCCGGCGTCTCCGCCTCGTTCTCCGGGTCGTAGGTCGTCGGCTCGGAGGTGCCATCCTCGGACAGCCCGGCCTCGGCCAGCGTCACCGGCATCCGCGGCAGGTTGCCGGGGAAGACCTTGGCGAAGATCTTGGCCCCGAACAACTCGGCCAGGCGCTTGCGCTCCTCGCGCTGGTCCCGCTTGCCCTCGCGCGTGAACTCGACGTGCGTGACGGAATCCTCGCCGTGCACGTGCTTCAGCAGCACGATCTCGGCAGGCGTCACGTCGGTCTTGTCGATCGCCATGTCGCGGTTGCCCGCGTGGTTCACTCGGCACCGGAAAAGCTGCACGGGGTTCTCCTTCAGGAAGTGACCGGGGCGGCCGAAGCCGCCCCGGCCGGTTCATCAACCCGCGAACTGCGGGTTTCCGCGGTCATGCACGTCAGGCACCGAGACGATCAGCGCGAAGGACTTGGCGCCGTCCGCCGCGCTGTTCGGGTCGTAGGTGCCGCGCACGTCGGCGGTGGTCGCCGTCGACTTCGTGCCCTGCGCCAGCGCCGCAACCACGGTGCCGGCGGTCGGCGCGCCGAAGTCCTCGATCTCCTTCAGCACGTGCACCGCGTTGGGCAGGCGGAAGGGCAGGCCGAGCACGTCGCCGGTGCCGACCGTGGCGCCGGTGACGTTGGCGGAGACGGCCACCGAGGTGATCGTCTTGAACGCCTTCTTGCCGGTCAGCGAGGTGCCCGAGCCCGAGGACTCGACCACTACGGCGCCGAACTCGTCGGTGCCGGTGACGGTCATCACCGCGGCGTTGGTCCAGGCCGCGACGACGTTGCGGGGCACATCCAGGGTCACCGCGCCGCCGACAGCCAGGGCGCCGGTGAAGCTGCCGCTGGCGATCGGCGCGGCTGCAGTAATCGCCGCCGACGCAAAGATGCCGTCGGCATCGGCCGCGATAGGCGTGCCCAGGTCGATCAACACGGTGTCGACCGACTGCGTGCGGGCCGGCAGGCCCTTCGCATCGAGCGTGTCCCGGTAGCTGTCCGGGCCGCCGTGGTCGAGCTCGACGATCACCTGGCTGCCGGCGGGCAGCGTGGTGGCGCCGTTGTAGGTGATCGTCGCGGCGGTGTTCCCGAGGCTGACCGTGAAGGTCGTGGGTGCCGTGATGATGTCGCCGCCCCAGTCGGCGAAGACCGCCATGCGGTGCGCGACGCCGCGCTGGAAGGTGCCCTTCGTCGTGCCCGGAGGGTAGGACACGGTGAAGGTGCCGCCGGTGGCGACCGCCGAAGCGAGTCGGAGCGTGACGGTGGAGAAGGACATGGCGTGCGCTCCCTTAGGCCAGATCGTACACGCCGTGGCAGTTCAGCATGTCGGCGACGAAAGCGCCGGTCCACGTGACCGCACGGTACATGACGTACTTGTTCTCGGGCCGGGCCGGCGCGTGCTGCTTCATGTCCTCGCCCTCCATGCACCGGGGACCGATGTGGCGGGTGTCGAGCAGGTAGAGCCGGTTGGTGTTGCCTTCGTCGTCCAGCGTCGGGTCGTACTGGATCTTGCCGACGCCGCGGATCATCAGGTCGCCCATGTCGAGCTCGATGTCCGGGGCGAAGCCGGTGTGCGAGAAATCGCCCTTGCGGTGCACCTCGCGCTCCAGCTTCTCGATCGCGCCGGAACCGGCAATCGCCAGGTTCGGCTTGCCGCCGTACCGGCGAAGCTGGCGCAGCTCGATCTTCAGCGTGCGGATCGCGTTCGCGGTCTCGTCGGTCGAGGCCGTGATGACGCCGCCGCTGGCCGCGGTGCGCGCGCGGTTGCGCCACCAGGTGTTGGTCGCGCTGTCGATGCCGCCCACGATGCCCGCGGTCGGGTTGTCGCGCACGATCGCCTTCAGGCCCGGGAAGATCTTCGCCGACGCGGTGCCGTCGCGCAGGAACATCAGGTTCATGCTGCGCTCCTGGCGCATCTTGAACCGGGCGATCTTCTCCTCCAGCATGTTGGTGAGCTGGAAGACCTTGGCGCCGTCCTTGTTCGCCGTGGACTGCGCCGCGCCGTTCTCGGTGACGGTGATGCCGGCGTGCTTCAGCTCGGTGTGCGTGATGCTGATGCCGTCGTGCAGCTCGTACCAGGGGAACGACCACCGGCGGGTGCCGGTCGGGTTGTCGTAGTCGACTTCATCGTCGCCCGAGTAGCCCTGCCACCCGTCGTCGGAATCGGTCACGACCGGCCCGGTGATGTATTCCTTGCCGCCCGGGAACGTCTTCTTCGCGGCCATCATGGCGCTGTAGAGCGGCCGGTTCTGGTCGTTCTGGACCTTGGCCATGCCCTTGATGTGGAAGTCGAGGACGGAGGCCGTCATGTTGGCCACCTCCTCTGCGGTAAAATCGGCGAGTGCCATTGGCGTTTGCCTTCAGCGGAGGGTTGGGATCACCCCCGCCGGCCAGTCATGTGCAGAGCACGCAGTGCCGCCTCGTGGGCGGTCTTCGGCTCGGGCAGCGGAGCGGCCGGAACGGGGGCCGCCGAACTCGGGGAAGGCGGTACGCGCGCGGGCGCGGGGCGGAAGCGCGACATCATCGCGTTCGTGTCCGCATAGGCCCGCTCTGCGATGTCGAGAGCTTCCTTGGCGCTGGTGACCGGCTTCCCGGCCATGGCGCGCCGCGTGACTTCCAACTCGACCGCCTGCCGCATGCTCGGCAGCTTCAGGTCGAAATCCGGATCCGTCGCGCGCGTCCGCGCCTCCCACGCTTCCGCGGCGCCGACCACCTCGCGCAGCGAGGCATCCGCTTCGCGGGCCGCCACCATCTCCTTGGCCATCCGCGCTTCTGCGCGCGTGCGGGCAAGTTCACGGGCGTGCTCGTCGCTGATGAAGCCCTGCTCGGCATCGCGGGCGATGTCGTCGGGCACCTTCAGGCCGAACCGCTCCGCGATGCGATCGGCGTGCTCGAGCAGCACGTCGCGCGCCTTCAGGGGGTCGGTCTTCATCAGCGCGCCGACGTTCTGCAGCTCCGCGAACTCGCCGGCGGTCATGCCGGCGGATTCCAGGTACTCGGCCACGGCCTGGCCGCGCTCGGCGGCCGGACGCAGCTTGTTCACCTGGGAGCGGAGCGTGTTGAACGCAGTGCGCGCTTCCTTGGGGAGTGCGCCGAACACTTCGGCCGGCAGAAGCGGGACATCCGCCAGGCTCTCGTCCTGGGGGTCCTCGACCGCTGGGGCCTTGGCGTCGGGGGATTCGACCTCTCCGGCGGGCTTCGCCGCCGTGGCGTCACCGGCCGGTCCCTTCGGGGCCAGCGCCATCAGCGCGGCCTCCAGGGCGGTCTTCGGCTCTGCCGGCGTCTCGGGTTCGGCGGTGGTCGTTGCCGGCTTCGGCGCCTCTGCGGGCGCCGCGGTCGCCTCGGCGGGCACGGGCTGCGCCGTGCCGGTGCCGGGGGTCTCGGTAGCCGGGTCGTTGTCCACGAGCATGCGGGATGCTTCCGCCTATTCCGTTGGCAATCGCATCCTAGCTGACAGGACGGAAACTATCAACAGTTACGGCAACGAGTTACCGCTGGGACCAAATGCCGCCTGCGGCCCGCCCGGGGTCTGCTGCGGGTTCGGCGCGTTGTCGGCGCCGGCGGGGCCCTGCGACATCGGATCGTTGGGACCGGCGCCGACCGGGCCCGCGGACCTATTCATGGCGGTGATGGCGGGCAGGGACGAATCGAACCAATCCGTCAGGTCCAGCCGGTCGTCGAGCACCTTCAGGACATGCTTCCCAAGCTTCTCAGGCTTTATTCCTGGGATCTGGATGACGTAGGGCAGGGCGCGCTCGAGGTTCGCCAGGTCCGCGGCGCGGTTCGGGCGGCCGCTGCTGCCCGCCTCGACCGTGAGAATCACCTCGGCCGCGATCTCGTCGCGCGACATCTCCGGCCAGACGGCGCCGCGGCCGGCGATTCGCTTCACCGTCTCCGCCGGCAGGCGGGCTAGGCAAACCTTCCCAAAATCGCGGGCGATGTCGGTCAGCGTCTCGTCCAGCGCGTCCGCGTCAGAGCCCACGTCGCTCTGCCGGCTGCCCTCGGCGACCGAAACCTCGGTGGCCGAGGCCCCGCTGGTGCCGCCCAGGTTCGCCTCCTGGCTGCCGGTGGCGCGCTGGGTGTCGGCAAACAGCCCCTCCACCTCGTAGACGTTGGGGTCGACCGGCACCTTCTGGATCGGCTGCAACAGGTCGCCGACGCTCTGGCCTTCCTTCAGGTTGTTCAGCACCGCGACGCCGTGATCCTCCAGGTCGGACAGGCTCTTGATGTCGTCCTTGTCGAAGGCGCCGTTCGCCGCCACGTACCCGGGCCGATTGGCGATGCGGTGCACGCGAAGCGCCTGGCGGGTCCGGTTGTACTCGCGCTGCGGATGGCGCAGCAGCTCGACATCGGAGGGCGGGAACAGCCGCTTCTCGTGCTCGATGTCGTTGAAGGTCAGCGCGTGGTAGGGGAAGAACTGCTCGAGATCGACGCTCGGCAGATGCGGCTCCCGAAAATAGTCGGGCCAGCCGTCGCCCACCGTGTAGAGCCGGCGCGTCCTCTTGTCGTAGACCTCCCAGAAGCGGACGTGCGGGACACCATCGCGCATGGTGACGACCGGCGGCGACTGATCCGCGGCGTAGGCACGCATCGCCATGTCGTTCAGGTCGAGGCTGTAGATCTCCTGCACCTCGGGCGCCGGCAGGCAGAACTCCTCCGCCATCCACCCGCAGCCGATCCACCCGCGCAGGCTGCGCGTCCCGATGCTGGGGATGACCGCGGTGGACCGCGGAAAATCCAACAGCGGGCCTTCGCGTGCGACGATCTGCTCCTGGCCCTGCAGCGACGCGAGCGCCTGGCGAAGCTGCTCCGCCTCGTACTCGACCTCCTGCGCGGCGTCGGGATTCGACAGCCGGGCGCGCAGGCGCTCGATCACGGCGAGCTGCTGGGTCAGGTCGGCGTAGGTGGAGGCGCCGTCGGGCGTCGTCTCCATGACCTGCTGGTAGCGCAGCTTGGCGTAGCTGACGCCGCAGGTGATGGCGCGCCGCACCCACGCCTTCATCTGGATCTTCACGTTCGGCGTGGGCTCGGCGATGAAGTGGTCCCACAGCAACTCGAGCGTCCGGCCGATCCGCTCCGCCATCTGGCGCGCCGCCATGCCCTCCCGGTAGTCCTGGAGGAGCATCTGCGCCTGCATCATCGCCGTGGGGTCGACCGGGGGCGGCATCGGGCCCGCCGGCGCGTCGGTCATCGGGTCGACGGCCGGCATCGGCTGAGGCTGGAGGAGCATCTGCGCCGCGGCGATGCTGTCGGGCTTCTCGTCCCACAGCACGAAGTCCAGCTTCCGCTTGCGCTCGTAGACCGCCTTCGGGTTCTTCGCGTAGAGGTTCGCCGTGCGCAGCCGCACGTGGCGCAGCACCAGGTTCAGCACGTACTTGTCGTCGTCGTAGCGCGTCTGCCCTGGGTACTGCAGACCGGCCGCGAAGTCCTGGTCGTCGCGCATGCGCTTGAAGTCGTCGGCGAAGTGCTCTTTCGCCGCCTTCACCTCCTTCAGCAGATGCGTGACGTGCGCCTGCCGGTCGCGCGGCACCTCGTCGGGCCGGCGCTGGATGGTCAGCGTCGTCGCCATGGGCGCGAACGGCTCGGGCGCCGGCGCGCCGGCAGGCGGGGGAGTGTCGCTCATACAGCCCTCACATCGACGCCAGACGGAGCCGGCGCTTGTCGTGCTCGGCGTCCTGCTTCGACGCCCACTTGATCCAGGCGAAGGTCCCGACCTTCGGCCGGTCGTCGTTCGCCGCTTCCGGCTTCGGCGCGCCGTAAAGCGTCCGCAGGCCGCGGCCGATCAGGCTCATGGCGTCCACGAAGTCGTCGTGCTTCGCGTGCGGGAACTTCAGCAGCTCGGAGCGCGCCTTCATCAGCCACGGCGCGTGCGCCGGGAACCGCACGCCGCCCGCGGCCATGCGCGCCTGGATCGCCTGGGCCTTGCGCATCTTGTCGCCGGCCTCGGGCTCCTCGATCAGATTGAAGAAGATGTTCCGCTCGAGCATGCGCTTGCGCAGGAACGGCCCGATCGCCTTGGTTATGTGGTCGCGGCCGGCGCGCCACCACAGGCTGGGCCGCTTCTTCTCCATGTCGAGCATGCGCTCGACCACGATGTCGGGCGCCGCGGCGCGGCCGTTCTCCCAAAATATCTCGGGCAGCACCCACACGATGTTGTCCTCGCACACGCCGACGCGGATCATGCACGTGGCGTCGCTGCGCTCCTTCTCGGAGACGCTGTGATCGCTGGCGGCGTAGATGCGCAGCGCCTTCGGCAGCTCACGCGGCTCGTAGGTCTGGATGTGC
>CAYRBQ010000131.1:0-8887 GCA_964422305.1 uncultured Reyranella sp.
CTGCCGCACCTCATCCAGACGATGGGAGATATAGATGACGCTGACGCCCTGCGAGGACACCCACAGGGTCGAGCGATCGTCCTTCGGGTCGTACTCGCAGATCGCGCCGCGCGGCTCCATCGAGTTCACGACCAGCCGGTTGTTCACGATCTGCAGCTTCACGACCCTGTCCGCCTTGGCGAACGCCGCTTCGGTCCTGGCGCGGTCGCCCATCTCCCAGTCGAACACCAGGTTGCCCTTGATGTGGTCGTGGACCAGCGGGGCGCCGGGCTGGGCGGACTCGTAGGTGCCGTCAGTGTGCGGCCGGGCGGCATAGTCGACCTCGATCAGCTCGGCCGCGTCCTTGGCCTGCTCGAGCGTCTCGGCCACCACCAGCGCCACCGGGTCGCCGACATGGCGGACGCGGCCCTGCGCCAGCATCGGGCGCGGCGTGTCGGCGCGCGGGGTGCCGTCGCGGTTGGCGATGGGAACCAGGCAGGGAAGGTCGCCGTAGCCCGCCTTCCTGACGTCCTCGCCGGTCAGGACCAGCAGGACGCCCGGCGCCTTCTTGGCGGCCGTCGTGTCGATGCTCCTGATGTCGGCATGGGCATGAGGCGAGCGCAGCACGTAGGCGCGGGCCGCCGGCGCCGCCAGCCTGGTGTCGTCGGTGTAGCGCCCGCCACCCGTCAGGAGGCGGGGATCCTCGACCCTGCGCACCGAATCGCCGATACCGAACTTGGCCATGAATTCCTCCGTGTTGTCCGGAGGTTAGCAAGGCCCGGCGAAGGATGGCTAGCCACATGGTGGCCGGGGCGGCGCGCCCAATGCCCGCTACGCTTTCGTGACGGTCCATGAAGGCAACGACGGCCACGCGGCAGCGTTGCACGCGGGGCAGGGAGCGATGGGCCTGACGCACGAACATCCGAACAGCAGCACGACCGATGGAGCGTCCGGGCAGGCGCGTCTCGTCGATCATGTGGCGTTGGCTCCCGGGCGATCGGTCGGCCGTTACGAGGTGCTCGAGGTGCTGGGGCAGGGCGGCTTCGGCATCACCTACCGTGCACGCGACACACAGCTCGGCCGCGACGTCGCGCTCAAGGAATACCTTCCGGCGGCGCTTGCCGTCCGCCAGGACGGCGCGTCGGTGCTGCCGCGGTCGACCGAGGTCGCGGAGGACTTCGCCTGGGGCCGCGAGCGCTTCGTCGCCGAGGGGCGCACGCTCGCGACGCTCCACGAGGCACCCGCCATCGTCCAGGTCTTCGATTTCGTCGAGGCTAACGGCACATCCTACATGGTGATGGAGCTGGTGCGGGGCGGCACCCTCGAGCGGCATGTCAGGGACAGAGGCCCGCTCGCGCCTTACGAGATCGATAGGCTCCTGGCACCGCTGCTCGACGGGCTGCAGCGCGTTCACACCGCGGGGTTCCTGCATCGCGACATCAAGCCGGCCAACGTGCTCCTGGGAGAGAGCGGCCTGCCGACGCTCATCGACTTCGGTGCGGCACGCCTTGCCGTCGCGAGCCGTTCTGCGCCGCTGACGGCGATCTTCACGCCGGGCTATGCCGCGCCCGAACAGTTCGCGGCGGGCAAGCAGGGCCCGTGGACAGATGTCTACGGCCTCGCCGCGACCCTGCATCACGCGATCACGGGAAAGGCGCCGCCCAGCGCGTTCGATCGCCTGATCGAGGACACCTACGCTCCCCTGGCGACGCTTCGGCCGGCCGGCTTCCCCGCCTCCCTGCTCGCGGCGATCGATGCCGGCCTCGAGCCCCGCCTCGAGCGTCGGCCGCAATCGATCGCCGCCTGGCGTTCCATGATGGGATTGTCCGACGCCGATGCGACGATCGTCATGGCCCAGCCGGTGTCGCCCGCCGCGCCGGTGGCGCCACCGACGCCGCCCACCCCGCCGAGCGCGCCCACCGAGCTGGCGATCACGCCGCGGCCCCGATGGTGGCTGCCTGCACTCCTGATCGGTGCCGCTTCGTTGGTCCTGCTGGCCGCCGGCTACTACTTCCTGGCGCCGACGTTGCAGCCGGCCGAAAGCGTGGCGGCCGCGCCGCCTGATCCGCAGCAGGCGGCGCGTGTCGGCGAGGAAGCCCTGCAGCTCATTGCCGCCGACCGGCAGCGCATCCAGATGGTGCTGACGGGACTGGGCTTCGACACGCGCGGCTCGGACGGCACGTTCGGCGAGAGATCGCGCGAGATGATCGCGGCCTGGCAGAAGGCGCGGGGCCATGCCTCGACCGGCTACCTGACCGCAGCGCAGGTGCCGGCGTTGCTGCGTGAGGCACCCGCGCCGCCGGCAAACCCTGCATCCTCGACGTCGCCTCCCCCATCCCGCACCGCCGGCGCCTTCGACGGCCTGTACGGCGGCGGGATGTCGACGAGCGGGATCGGCAACACGACCGCGATCGTGACCGCCGAGGTCAGCATCGCGAAGGACCGGCTGATCGGCCGCGTCATTCATCCCGGCTGCGGTAACTCCGCCCTGACCCTGACGGTCCTGCCCTCAGGCGACGTCGTGGGCAGCGGCAAGCTCTACGACGCGGACTGCTCGCTCGCCTCCTTCACCGCCACGGGACGGGCGGGCGGCGACAAGGTTTCGCTCGAACTGCGCACGGCGGGCGGCGCGACGCGCGGCACCCTGGGCAGGCGCGGCGGCTAACGCGTTGTCATTTTTCGGCAGTCATGGCACAGGCTTGCCATGACCAAGAGCCGTTTCCTGAATGGCGCCGAGGCGTCGCGCCAGTACGGCGTTTTGGCCGGAACCTACGCCGCGTCCCTGATGTGGGACGACCCGCCGGCCGACGCCGCTGCAGAGGCGCTGCACGCCTTTCCCGGCAATTGGTGGCCAATGGTCCTGAAGGTGCTCGACGAGGGCGTCGACAAGGTGCCGGACGCGCCGCCCGAACTGGCGGCCCTCATCGCCTCCCTGCCGCCCGAGCCGTCCGCCGACGAATGGGCCGCCATGGAGGCCGGCGCCGCCGCCATCGCCCGTACCGGCGACAGCGCCGGCCTCGTGCTGCAGTGCGCGTCGCTGATGACCGACTACTGGTCGCCACCGGCCGCCAAGCCGCTGCTGCTGAGCAGTACGATGACGCAGCAGCCCATGCACCGCTTCGCGCAGACGGCGGCATGGTGGATCGAGGTCCATCGCCCCGGCGGCATGCGCCGTTCGGCCGACGGCTTCAAGACGACCCTGCAGATGCGCCTGATCCATGCCTTCGTGCGTCGCATGGCGCGCCGGTCGGGGGCCTGGGATCGCGCCGCGTGCGGCGAGCCCGTCAACCAGGGCGACCTCTTCTTCCAGGTGGTCTGCTTCACCAAGGTGATGATCGACGGCCTGGCGCGGATGGGCCGCGGGCTCAGTGCCGCCGAGAAGGAGGGCTACTACGCCTTCTGGCGCTACACCGCGTCGGTGCTCGGCCTGCGCAAGACCTATCTGGCGATGATCAACCATGAGGAGTGCTCGCGGTTCTGGCATCTCTGGTTGTTGACCAATCCGCCGCCCGATGCCGAGACGATCGCTCTCGCCAAGCAGACGCTCGATGCGTTCGCCGGCGGAGGGACGCTCGGCTTCCGCCATGCGTTTCTGCGCGCGACGACCTACCGGCTGTTCGGATGGGAGGTCGGGCAGGGCCTGAAGCTGCCCTGGAGCCAGCTCTATCACCTGCTGCCGGTCATCTACCTGCTGTCGCGCGTGTGGGGCGGCGGCGATCGCAACGCGAACCTGCAGCGCGCGATCGCTTCGCTTTCGGCGGGCAGTGCGCCGGAACGGCTGGAGGCGCTGGCCAAGTTCGAGCCGGCGCCCTCGCAAGCGGCTTAAGAACCCTACTTCTTCGGGCCGACCGCGACGATCAGCACCTGGCTGTCGATCGCGGTCAGCTTGTCGCCCGGCTTGATGCGGGGAAGCTGCGCACGACCCTCGGCCGTCGCCACGTTGTAGGTCCTGACCTCGCCGCCCGCCGGATTGACGATCGACACCTTGCCGCCGGCGGCGTCCACCGACGTCACGTACCAGTTGGCGACCGCCTGGTCGGCCATCACGCCCGCGGCGCCGCGGTTGCCGCCGGCCATCGCCGTGACGTTGAGCTCGCGGTCGCCCGGCGTCTTGGCGTTCGGGCCGGACACCACGAAGCTCAGCTTGTCCTCGAAGGCGATCGAGACGACGTCGCCCACCTTGCTGGTGGTCATGTTGACGCCCTGGCCTACGTTTCGGGTGAGCGAACGGCCGGCGGGACCGGTGAAGGTGATCGTACGCTTGGCCGTGTCGATCGCGGTGATGGTGGCGTCGATCGAATAGGTCGTCACGGTCGAGATGCCGACGATCGGCTGGTTCTGCGCGAATGCGGGAGCCGCGACAGCGAGTGTCCCGGCCAGCGCCGCGGCGGCGAGAATTTTCCTGGTGATCATGATGGTCTCTCCTCCGTTGTTGAAATCACGCTAACACGAGGGTAGCGCCATCTGCCATCGCACCCGCGTTACGTCGCCATTGATTTTGCCCAATGTTCCGGCGACATGGACGGGATGACGACAGCCTATCTCGCGGCGGACGGGTTCGAGGCACAGCTCCGCGAGGAGCTGGCGCGTCGCGGCGCCGCGATCCGCGAGGTGCATGGCCGTCTGCTGGTCTCCGATGGTCAGCCTGTTGCCGCCACTTGGGCGGCAAACGTCTGGAACGGTTGCGTCGAGCTGCCCGTCGCGTCGATCGGCACGGCCGCCAAATCCTTGCGCGACATCCAGCGCAACTGGGCGATGTATGCGCCGCTGCATCACCGTCGCGCTGCGCTGATCCGGGAGAAGCTGCCGCACGTCTCGGCGAAGCCCGTAGTCTTTCCCGCCGTCGCGCCCACGGCACCGCTCGGCTCGTGGACCCTGCTGGCGCCCGACCGGATGCTGGCCGCTGCGCGCTGCACCTCGCCCTTCGCCAACGGCGAGGTCGAGCTGGTCGAGGACAGGGCCGGCCCGCCGAGCCGTGCCTATCTGAAGCTCTGGGAGGCGCTGGTCCGACTGCGCCGCTGGCCGCAGCCGGGCGAGCGCTGCCTCGATCTCGGCGCCTCGCCGGGCGGCTGGACCTGGGTGCTGGCGAAGCTCGGGGCCGAGGTGATCGCCATCGACAAGGCGCCGCTCGATCCCAAGGTCGCTGCCATGCCGGGCGTCGCGTGGCGCGGCGAGAGCGCCTTCGCGCTCGACCCCGCGAGCGTGGGCCCGATCGACTGGCTGTTCTCCGACGTGATCTGCTATCCGGCGCGGCTGCTGAAGCTCGTCGAGCGCTGGCGCGCGACGGGGCAGGTGAGGAACTTCGTCTGCACCATCAAGTTCCAGGGCGAGACCGACCACGAGACGGCCGAAGCCTTCGCCGCGATTCCGGGCGCGTCGGTCCTGCACCTCCACAACAACAAGCACGAACTCACCTTCGCTTTGCTCGCCGGTCCTGCGGACGCAGGAACGTCCTGACGTGCGCGCGAAAGCCGTCGATGAACTCGCGGGCGAGCACCGGCGTGCGTTGCGTGGAGGCGTAGAGCGCTGAGTACTCGAACTCGATGCGCGGCTCGAACGGCCGGACCACGATGCCGCGCGTGGCGTACTCCGAGGCGGTGAAGGATTCGCACAGGCTGACGCCCGCGCCGGCCGCGACCAGCGAGCAGGCGATCTCCGAGAGCGGAGTCTCGATGCGCATGATGCGACTCACGCCGTGCTCGGCGAACATGCGGTCGAGGCGGAAGCGCGAGAGCGAGGACTGGCCCAGCGAGACGTAGCTCTCGCCCTCGAAATCCTTCGGTCGCAGCTTCGCTTTGCGAGCGAGCCGATGGCCTTCGGGCAGGATCGCCATGTACGGCACCGACGGCATCTGCTCGACCTTGATGGCGGCATGCTCGAACGTCGCCTCGGCGAAGCCCAGGTCGCACTGGCCGTGGACCACGGCGGTCAGGACGGCGTGTGAGGCCATGCCGGACACGACGAGATCGAGCCTCGGCCGCTCGGTGGCGAACTGGCCGGCGAAGCGCGGCAGGAAGCCGTTGGCGAGTGCGGGCAGGGCGGCGACGCGCAGCGAGCCGGCGCGGCGCGTGCGCAGCTCGGTCGCCGTCTTGGCGATGTGCTCGAGGCCCACGAAGGTGCGCTCGACCTCGGCATAGAGCGACAGCGCCTCGCTGGTCGGGACCAGCCGCGTGCCCCGCCGCTCGAACAGGACGAGGCCGACGGCATGCTGGAAATCGCGGATCATCCGGCTGACGGCCGGCTGGCTGACGTTCAGGACATTGGCCGCCGAGCCGACGCTGCCGGCGAGGATCAGAGCGCGGAAAGCCTCGATCTGGCGGGGGTTCAGGCCACGCATGGGCGCAATATAACATTCTGTTATGCAAGCGCCGGCAAAATCGAATTTGACGCCACGACACCTGCAGAAAGACAGTACCGTGACAGGGGACATCACGACGGAGGGGGTAATGGTCCGTTTGACGCGCTTCGGCGCCATCGCAGGCTTGATCGTGCTGGCGGGGGCCATGCCCGCGCAGGCCCAGCAGAAGACTCTCACGGTCGCCGCCTATGGCGGCGTGTGGGACAGCCACCTCCGCAAGGAGGTCTTTCCCGAGTTCGAGAAGAAGCACGGCGTGAAGGTCGAGTACGTCGCCGGCAACTCCACGGACACGCTCGCCAAGCTGCAGGCCCAGAAGGCCAACCAGGTGATCGACGTCGCCATCATGGACGACGGCGTCATGTACCAGGCGATCCAGCTCGGCTTCTGCTCGCCGATCCAGGGCCTCGACAAGGCCGAGCTCTATCCGGCGGCGCTGTTCAAGGACGACAAGGCGGTCGCGGTCGGCCAGACCGGCACCGGATTCATGATCAACACCAAGGTCTTCAAGGACAAGGGTTGGGCGACGCCCACCTCGTGGAACGACCTCAAGGATCCCAAGTTCAGGAAACAGCTCGTCATTCCGCCGATCAACAACACCTACGGGCTCTACACGCTCGTGATGTTCGCGCGCATGAACGGCGGCGGCGAGAAGAACATCGAGCCGGGCTTCAAGGCGATGAAGGCCGATGTGAACCCGAACGTGCTGGTCTACGAGCCGTCGCCCGGCAAGATGACCGAGCTCTTCCAGTCGGGCCAGGCCAACATCGCAGTGTGGGGCACCGGCCGCGTGCAGGCCTTCGCCAACACCGGCTTCCCGGTCGACTTCATCTATCCCAAGGAAGGCGCGCCGATCCTGCTCGCCTCGGCCTGCGCCGTCGCCAAGCCCTCGGCCAACCCGCTCGCGCACGAGATGATCAAGGCACTGGTGTCGGCGCCGGTGCAGACCGGCATGGCCAAGGCGATGGGCAACGGCCCGGTCAACACCAAGGTCGACGTCAACATGCCGGAACTCAAGATGGCGCCGGTCGGTGCCCGCGCCAAGCTGATCCTCCAGCCCGACTGGGATGCGATCAACGCCCAGCGTGACGACTGGACCAAGCGCTGGAACCGCGAGGTGGAGCGCTAGCGCTTGGCGTTCCTCGAACTCGAGAAGCTCAGCAAGTCCTTCGGCAGCCACCACGCCGTCGACGGACTGACCCTCGGCGTCGAGAAGGGGGAGTTTGTCTCCCTTCTCGGGCCGTCGGGCTGCGGCAAGACCACGACCCTGCAGATGATCGCGGGCTTCGTGGAGCCGACTTCCGGCGCGATCCGTCTCGCCGGCAAGGACCTTCTCGCCACCAAGCCCGCCAAGCGCGGCCTCGGCATCGTCTTCCAGAGCTACGCGCTCTTCCCGCACATGACCGTGACGGAGAATGTCGGCTTCGGTCTGGAGATGCAGGGCGTGGCCGCGGCCGAGCGCAAGACGCGCGTCGGCGAGACGCTCGACCTCGTCGGCTTGGGTGCCTTCGCCGGCCGTTTCCCGCGCCAGCTCTCGGGCGGCCAGCAGCAGAGGGTGGCGCTCGCCCGCGCGCTGGTCATCCGGCCGCAGATCCTGCTGCTCGACGAGCCGCTCTCCAACCTCGACGCCAAGCTGCGCGAGGGCATGCAGATCGAGCTGCGCCAGATCCAGCGCACGGTCGGCACCACCACGATCCTCGTGACCCACGATCAGGCCGAGGCGATGGCGCTGTCGGACCGCATCGTGGTGATGAACCACGGCAAGGCCGAGCAGGTCGGCCCGCCGCACGAGGCCTACGAGAAGCCGGCGACGCCGTTCGTCGCGAACTTCCTCGGCAAGACCAACCTGGTGAACGGCACGACCGTGCGGCCCGAGCGCATCTCCTTTGCGGCGACAGGGCTGGCCGGCACGGTGCGCACCCGCATCTTCCAGGGCAACCACTGGCTCTACCAGGTCGACACCGCATCCGGCCTCGTCACCGTGATCCGCCAGAACACCGGCGAGACCATGCCGGCCGAGGGCGCTGCCGTGCACCTCGCGTGGGGACAATGAGGTCGGCGCCCTATCTCCTCTGCCTGCCGGCGCTGGTGCTGTTCGCCGGCGTCGTGGTCGTGCCGCTGGTCATGACGGTGCTGCTCTCGTTCCACGACTGGGGCCAGTACAAGGGCATCGAGCCGGTCTTCATCCTGAAGAACTGGCAAGAGGTGCTGAGCGACTCCTACTTCCACGAGATGTTCGGCCGGACCTTCCGCATCGCGCTCAGCGTCACCTTGCTGGCCGCCCTGTTCGGCGCGCCAGAGGCCTACATCCTGAACAAGATGAAGAGTCCATGGCGCGGCCTCTTCCTGCTGGTGATCCTGGGCCCGCTGCTGATCTCGGTGGTCGCGCGCACCTTGGGTTGGGCGCTGCTGTTCGGCGGCAACTCGGGCCTCGTCAACAAGGCGCTGAGCGGGCTCGGCCTGATCTCCGCGCCGATGCCCTTCGTGGGAACCGAGATCGGCGAGATCGTGGCGCTGGCCGACGTGCTGATGCCCTACATGGTGCTGGCCGTG
>CAYRBQ010000132.1:0-8853 GCA_964422305.1 uncultured Reyranella sp.
TCTTGTCGCCGTCCTTGCCCATCTGAATGCCGATATGGGCGAGGCCATCGAACTGGGTGCCGGTCTGTCCGATCTCGGTCGCCAGGAATTCATCGTGATAGATGAGCTTGTTGGCGCCGAACGGCCCGCCGGTCGGCGTGCCGGGAATGCGAAGAGTGAAGGCCCGCTCGCCGAACTTCGGCATGCTGGACTCGTAGACGCGACCGATCCGGTAGACCTTTCCGTCTTTGATGAGCTTGACCGTGTCGAGCACCTTGGCCGGTGTCATGTAGTTCGAAGCGCCGGCCTGGTCGTCCTTGCCCCACTTCGGATGCGGCCACCACGGCTTGTCGGAGAGCTGCGGGGCCTGCGCGACCTGCTGGGCCTGTGCGACGCCGGCGACGAGCGTGCCGGCGGCGACGGCACCACCGACCAGTCCGGCCGTGAGGAAGTTGCGACGATCCTCGTCGACGCCGGCCTGCTTGAGGTCTTCCTTGTCCTGAAGGTATCTCGAGTCCATGGACGCTCCTCCTTTTCTTGATTGATGTCCGGAGCGTCCTGCCCTCTCCTTCGCCAGTCAAGGAGAAGCGCGGTTGTTATCTTGTTACATATGCATTGAAGAGAGTGGCCCGACATGAGCCTGTTCGATCGCGACAAGTCGGCCGAGCGCATGCCCGTGGCGCTGATCACCGGCTTCCTCGGCAGCGGCAAGACCACGCTCCTCAATCGCGTACTGGGCGATCCGCGCATGTCCCGCAGCCTCGTCCTCGTGAACGAGTTCGGCGAGGTCGGCCTTGATCACCTGTTCATGGAGCAGGTAGGCGGCGACATGGTGCTGCTGCAGTCCGGCTGCGTCTGCTGCACCATCCAGGGCGACCTCGATCGAACCCTGCGCGACATCGCCCGACGCCGCCAGGCCGGCGATACGCCGCCGTTCGATCGCGTGCTGCTCGAGACGACCGGCCTCGCCGACCCGGCGCCGATCCTGCAGCTCCTCCTCAACCACCCGATGATCAGCCACGACTACCGGCTCGATGGCGTGGTGGCGACGGTCGACGCCGTGAACGGCGCCCGTCAGCTCGACGAGCACCAGGAGGCGGTGAAGCAGGTGGCCGTCGCCGACCGCCTCCTGATCAGCAAGACCGACCTCGCCGACATCGACGCCAGCGCCCGCCTGCGCGCCCGGCTGGAAGACCTCAACCCCGGCGCGGCGCTCTACGAGATCGTCCAGGGCGATATCGATCCGGCCCTGCTCTTCGACTCAGGCCCCTTCGATCCTTCCGGCAAAAGCGACAAGGTGCGGGCGTGGCTCAATGCCGAGGCGCACCGCCATCATCATCACAACCACCATCACGACCGCTCCAGGCACGACGCCCATATCGGCTCGTTCTGCCTCACCTTCGAGGAGCCGCTCGACTGGGACTTTTTCAATCGCTGGCTCATGGCGGTGCGGGCCTCATGGGGCGACCGAATGTTGCGCGTGAAGGGCGTGCTCAACGTCACGGGCGAAAGCCAGCCGTTGGTCATCCATGGCGTGCACCGCACGTTCCACCCCCCGACCCTGCTGGCGCGTTGGCCCGACGACGACCGCCGCTCGCGGCTCGTGTTCATCACCCGCGACCTGGACCGCGCCAGTGTCGAAGAGAGCTGGAAGCAGATGGCAGAAGAGGCCTGACGACGGCGTCCGAAAACCGCCAGACCGCATGTGACGCCCACACCATCTTGCCGTCATTCCCTGGAAGAGGAGTGACGGAGATGGCGACATTGAAGCGAGAATTCCCCGTAGCGGCCTGCGCGACGGCAGTCTGGCACGCACTGCGCGACTTCCGCGCCGTCCACACCAAGGTGGCGCCGGGATTCCTGACGGCATTGAAGATGGACAAGGGCGACCGCATGCTCACATTCTTCAACGGCATGGTCGCGCGGGAGCGTCTGGTGACGCTCGATGACGAGAACTGCCGGCTCGTCTACACTGTCGTCGAAGGCCAGGCCAGCCACTACAATGCCGCTGTCCAGGTGTTTCCCGAGGGCGATGGCAGCCGCATCGTCTGGACGATCGACCTCTTGCCGAACGACCTCGCACCGGCGATCGGCGCGATGATGGATCAGGCGACCATCAGCATGAAGAAGACGCTGGCGGCCGCCTGATCCTGTCGTGCGTCAGGCGGCATCCTGCTTGGGAAGGACGTCCTCGTACTTCTTGAAGCCCGGCAGCTTCTCGATCCTGCCCATCCAGGCCTTCACATTCGGATAGGACGAGAGATCGATGGCGGCCTCTTCCGTGTAGGCGACGTCGCCGTAGACCGCGACGTCGGCCACGGTCGGCTCACTGCCCACCAGGAACGTCGACCTGGCAAGAGCCGCGTCGAGGACCTTCAGTGCGTCGTTCGCGAGGCCCGTATAGAGGGCAACGACATTGTCGTCGGCCTTCATGAATCCGCGCTTGATGGCGCGCGGGCGATAGACGTTGGGCGCCAGGCGGTCGAACTCCCAGAACAGCCACTCGCGCACCCGCGCCTTCTCCTCGGGAGTCTTGCCGCCCATCTTGCCGGCCTTGTCGGCGAGATAGAGCAGGATCGACCCCGACTGGCAGAGCTTGAGGTCGCCGTCGACCAGCGCCGGCACCTGCCCGAAGCGATTGATGGCGAGGTACTCTGGTTGCTTGTGCGCACCGGCACGCAGATCGACGTGCTTGTAGGCGAAGGGCAAACCCATCAGCGACAGGGCGAGGCCGGCCTTGTAGGTCGGACCGCTCAGCCAGATTCCGTAGAGAGTCATCTTGGACATCCGTTCCTCCATTGGTTCGGGACGGCGAACCATCGCACTTGAGCGCCGCCCGGTTAAGACTGTATGAGCGGACATGAAGATTTCCGCGCGCGACATTGATCACCTCACGGTAACCGCCTCCGATCCGGACGGTGCCGCAGCGAAGCTCGAGCAGCTCGGTTTCAAGCTGACGCCCGAGGGCGTGGAGCCGCGCTGCATCTGCTTCCAGCCTGATCGCGACGACATCCCGAACTACATCGAGCTTCTGCTGGGCGACCCGGCCGTGGTTTCACTGGCCCTGAACGTCCACGAGCTCGAGGGCGAGGAACGCACGCATGCCTGGGAGACCGAGGACGGCTTCGAGGTCGATGCCGGCGTCGTGGTCGGCGAAAGCGTCGAGGAGCCGCTTCCATGGTTCGCCGTGAGGCACGAGACGCCGGACGCCTTCATGGAGCCGGAATGGATCGTCCATCCCAACGGCGCACTGGGCATGATGGCGATCCATGCCGTCGCCGAAAATCCGAAGGAAGTCGCCAAGGCGCTGAAGGCCGGATGGAGCGCGTCGATCGAGGAGATCTTCGACGGCTGCATGATGGTGAAGGCAGGCTCGGTCGAGCTGCTGATCTGGTCGCCGCTCGCCTACCAGCTCGAGTACAAGGCGCTCGAGATCATGGCGCCGGGCGATCTGCCGGCGATTGTCGGCGCCGCCGTCGCCGTCGAGCGTGCGCGGCCGCTGCAGGCGCTGCTGCGCGCGAACAACGTGCCGTTCGCCATGGCCGAGGGCGATCGGGTGCTGGTCGCGCCGGAGCAGGCCGGCGGCATCATGATCGAGTTCATCCCGCAGAACTGACAGCGTCGATCGGCGGCGGGCCGAGCGGTTCCTTGAAGTAGAGCGGCATGTTCGGCGGGCTGTCGCCGCCGCCGTCCCGCCAGCGCCCCGGCGTCATCCCGGTCACCCGCTTGAACGCGCGGTTGAAGGCCGGCTCCGACTCGTAGCCGCAGTCGACGGCGATACGGGAGATGCTGTCCTGGCCGTTGCGCAGCCGGTCTGCTGCAAGCTGAATGCGCCAGCCCGTGAGGTACTCGATCGGCGGCCTGCCGAGCAGCGCATTGAAGCGCTCGCCGAGCACGGTCCGCGACGAGCCGGCCTCGCGCGCCAACGTGTCTGCCGTCCAGCGCTTGGCGGGCTCGGCATGCAGGAGCTGCAGGGCGCGCCCGACCACGGGGTCGTTGAGCGCGCCGAGGACGCCCTTGGTGCCCGGCGGCAGGCGCTCGACATGACGGCGCAGGATCTCGACGAACAACGCCTCCATCATGCGCCCGAGCACGACCTCGGCGCCGCGGTCGAGAGATTCGACCTGGGCGATTACCCCCGCGATCGTCGAAGCAATTCCGTAGTCGACGGCATTGTCGCCCGACCGTTCGATGACGAGCTCGGGCAGCGAGCGGAACATCGGCGACGCCATCAGCTCGGCCGACTCGATGAAGCCGCAGATCATCCGGGTCTCCGCGCCCCCGCCACCATGGCTGAACGACCAGACGCCTTCCTTCGGGTTACGCGTGACGATCTGCGATGCCGGTACGAGCTTCGGCGAATCGCCTCGCCACAGCTTGTGCTCCGCCACGAACGGCAGGAGGGCGATATCGCCGGGCCGTAGCTCCTGCCGAAGGCCGCTTGCCGTTTCGATCATGCAACCGTTGGACGTGATCAGATGGAAGACGCTGACGTGTCGCAGATGCGCCATCGGAATCGTCGCGTCGTAACGTTGCGGTGACAGCACGCCGAACGGCTCGGTGAAGCTCGCCTTCAGGAAGCATGCGCCCGTCAACCGGAAGGCGCGCAGCATGTCGGCCAGCACTTCGGCGGCCGGCGTCTTGGCAAAGGAAGGCGGTGTTGCGGTCATTGTGCGAATTTCGTCTGGGCAACATACAGCGCCCCACCGCAATGTGAAGGAGGCAAACGATGTCTGTCCAACCCCTACGCAAGCCCGCCAAGCCCGATTGGCGCTCCGAGCTCGCCGAGATCGGTCCCCGGATCTCCGAAGAAGGCCGCCGCTGCGACGCAAACAACAGCTATGTCGGGGCAAATATCAAGCTGCTGCGCGAGCGGGGTTTTTCCGCCCTCGCCATCCCCGCCGAGTTCGGCGGCAGCGGGCTTTCCCGCACCGAGCTGGCCGGCATGCTGCGTACACTGGCTCACTACTGCAGCTCGACGGCGCTCGCCTTCGCCATGCACACCCATCCTGCCGCTGCGCAGGTCTGGCGCTGGCACAACCAGAAGGCGCCGGTCGAGCCGCTGCTGAAGCGCATCGGCACCGATCGCATCCAGCTCCTGAGCTCAGGCGGCTCCGACTGGCTTGCCGGCTCCGGCACGGCCATCAAGGTCGAAGGCGGCTACCGCGTCAGCGGCGAGAAGATCTTCGCCAGCGGTGCGCCGAGCGCCGATCTCTTCATGACCACGGCCGTCGAGCAGGGGCCCGAGGGCCCGACAGTCCTGCAGTTCGGCCTGCCGGTGAAGAGCGAGGGTGTAAGCATCCTCGACACCTGGGACACGCTCGGCATGCGCGGCACGGCCTCGCAGACCGTGAAGCTGGACAACGTGTTCATCGCCGACGCGGCGGTGTCGGTCCGTCGTCCTGCGGGCAAGTGGCATCCCTCGATGCACCTGGTCTCGATGGTGGCGTTCCCGCTGGTCTACTCTGTCTACACCGGCGTCGCCGAGGCGGCGCGCGACATCGCGGTCGAGGCCGCGAAGAAGCGCACCGATCCGTCGACCGCCGAGCAGGTCGGCGAGATGGAGACCGAGCTCGCCGCCGCGCAGATCGCGCTCGACAGCATGGTCGCCTACAGCGAGACGGCGCAGCCCGGCCCGGGGACCACCAACGTGATCTTCAAGCACCGCACGCTGGTGGCACGCAGTGCCATCAAGACGGTCGAGCTCGCGATGGGCGTCGCCGGCGGCGCCGGCTACTTCCGGTCGATGGGCCTGGAGCGCCTGTTCCGCGACATCCAGGGCGCGCGCTTCCACCCGCTCACCGAAGTCCCGCAGCGCCGGCTCGCCGGCCGCATGGCGCTCGGCATGCCGATCGACGGCTAACGGTTCCGGCTAGAAGGCCGGGACGGGCGCCTGGGGCACGGTCTTCCAGAACTCGGGATCGTGCCCGAAGAACAGGGTGGCGCCGCTCTTCTCGAGCGACGCCAGCCGGTCCAGCGAGGCGTGCATGGCCTCGCGGTCCCAGACGAAGCGCGGCAGCTTGCGTTCGCGCAACGTGCGGCAGAAGTAGCAGGCGTCGCCCGTGATCACGACCTCGCCCTTCTCAGTCCGCACCTTGAGCGACTGATGCCCCGGCGTGTGGCCGTAGGTCGGGATGCAGACCACGCTGCCGTCGCCGAACAGGTCGTGCTCGCCGTCGACCTGCTTCACCTTGTGCCCGTGATCGAAATCGGCGCGGAAGAAGCCGACCTTGGCCGCGGTGTCGGGATCCTGCGCGGCCTCCCATTCGCGCTTCTGCACGACCATGGTGGCGTTGGGTACCAGCTCGTTGCCGCCGGCATGATCGAAGTGCAGGTGCGAGTTGACGATGAAGTCGATCCTGCCGGGATCGCGATCGATCGATTCGAGACGCGACTTCACGTCGTCGGCTGCGCCGTACTGCTCGAAGCCGAAGAGGCGCGCCACCCGCTCGCCCATGCGGCCGGCGGCATCGGTGCGGCATTGCGGGTGCATGCCGGTGTCGAAGAGCGCCCGGCCCTTGGGATGCTCGATCAGGTAGGACGGGATCGGCAGCGCCACCTGCCCGTCCTCGCCTTCGATCATATCCTTCAGCCGGCCAACCAGCCGGCCGCAGGTCAGGGCGTAGAGTTTCGCCGTCATCGTTCGCCTGCTTTCTTCGCGCGACGCTAGCACATATGATTCGCGCCATGCGCTTTTCGATCGGCCTCGCCCTCGCGCTGCTCAGCAGCCCCGCCCTCGCCCAGCCCCAGCCCCGGATCGTGCTCGACGTGCCGCTGCCGCCGCCGCCCGGGCACCAGCTTTCCGGTCTCGGACCGTCGGGGCGCCTGGCCGTGGGGCCAGACGGCACGCACTACGTCCTGGCGACGAGCTTCAAGCCCTCGCCCGACGGCATCCTGCCCGCCGCCGACGCCCGCGCCGAGATAATGGCCTTCACGCGGGACGGCAAGGGCGGCTACCGCGCCATGCTGCCGGTGCAGACCGGCATCGGAAAGCGCGGATTCGACGCCGCTTCGCTCGGCGTCGCGGCACTGCCGAACGGCGAGGCGATGGTATTCCTGTCGAGCTCCAACAACGCGATGGCGACGCCGCAGCGCGAGCGTTCCGTCACCTCGATATATCGCATCTCGGCCACCGGCAGCGTCGTGCGCTCGACGCCCGTGGCGCCGGCCGTGCCCGGCAGCCCGGCGAGCTTCTACCGGACGAAGTTCTATCTCCCGACCAGCGACAACGGCTTGCTGGTCGGCGGCGGCTTCGGCCCGGACCCGTTCAACTGGTGGATCGGCAAGTTCGACACCGAAGGCCGGCCCCTCTGGCAGGCAGGGCCGGGCCCCGGCATGCCGGAGGACGTCTATGGCCTGGCGCTGCGCCCCGATGGCACGATCTCCGCAGTCGTGCAGGAGATTTTGGCGGCGCAACAGTTCAGCCAGTGGTTCATCGTCCAGCTCGGCGCCGACGGCACTCAGCAGCGTCGCGCACCGTTCAAGACCGCCGGCACGTCGTTCGCACTGACACCCGGCGGCTGGGTCGCGGCGGTGAGTGAGTTCCAAACCGCGGGCTCTCCGTCCTTGGTGCGGCTCGAGGCCAACGGCAACGTCGCAGGCAGCGCTTCGTGGAACTACGGCCAGACCCGCCGCATGATCGCCGATGGCAACGGCATCGTTGCCATCGTGTGCAACACGATCGACGGGCCGCCCTGCTGGATCGTGCGTGCCGGCCCCGACGGCAAGGTGCGCTGGCAGAGCCAGCCCGTGAACGCCACTGACATCGCGCGCACGCCGGATGGGCAGGTCGCCGCCATCCTCTGGTCGGACGACCTACTGTCGTCGCGTCTCGTGCGCTTTGCCGATCCTTAAGAGGCGTCGAGCGCCTTCTTCAGGAGCTCGTTGACGACCTTGGGATTGGCCTTGCCACCAGTCGACTTCATGACTTGGCCGACGAACCAGCCGAACAGGGTAGGCTTCGCCTTGTAAGCCGCGACCTGCCCCGGATTGCCGTCGATCACCGCCTTGATGGCGGTTTCGATGGCGCCGGTGTCGGTCACCTGCTTGAGGCCACGCTCCTCGACGAGAACGGCCGGATCCTTGCCGGTCTCCTCCATGGCGACGAACAGGTCCTTGGCGATGCGGCCCGAGATCGTGCCATCGGCCTGCAGGTCGAGCAGTTTGCCGAGGTCGGCGGCGCTGATCGGCGATTTGTCGATGCCGACGCCGCGGCGGTTCAGCATCGCGAAGAAGTCGCCGATGACCAATTTCACCGCTTCCTTGCCGTCACGGCCCTTGGCGACGGTCTCGAAGAAGTCCGCCGTCTCCTTTTCGGCCACCAGCACGCCGGCATCGTAGGCCGTAAGGCCGTAATCCTTGACGAAGCGCGCCTTCTTGGCATCCGGCAGCTCAGGCAGGCTCGCCTTGATGCCCTCGACGAACTCCTGCTTCAGGATCAGCGGCAGCAGGTCGGGATCGGGGAAATAGCGATAGTCGTGCGCGTCCTCCTTGGAACGCAGCGAGCGCGTCTCGCCGCGGCCGGGATCGAACAGGCGCGTCTCCTGCACGATCTTGCCGCCGCCCTCGATGATCTCGATCTGGCGGCGCGCCTCGAACTCTATCGCCTGCTTCACGAAGCGGATCGAGTTCACGTTCTTGATCTCGCAACGCGTGCCGAGCTCGCCGCCAGGCTTGCGCACCGACACGTTGACGTCGCAGCGCATGGAGCCTTCGTCCATGTTGCCGTCGCAGGTGCCGAGATAGCGCACGATCGAGCGCAACTTGGTGAGATAGGCCGCCGCCTCGTCCGAAGTGTGCATGTCGGGCTCGGAGACGATCTCCATCAGCGCGACGCCGGAGCGGTTCAGATCGACGTAGGTCTGGCTGGGATGC
>CAYRBQ010000133.1:0-8785 GCA_964422305.1 uncultured Reyranella sp.
CGAGGTGGGCAGCACATGGTTGGTGCCGGCGACATAGTCGCCGATCGCCTCGGGCGTGTGCCGGCCGACGAAGATCGCGCCGGCGTGGCGGATTTTCTCCGCGAGAGCCTCGGCGGGCGCGGTCTCCATCGCGAGCTCGACATGCTCGGCCGCGATGGCATCGATGATCGGCGTCGAGGCCGCGAGGTCCTTCACCAGGATGACCGCGCCGTTGTCGCGCCAGCTCAGCGACGCGATCTCCGCGCGCGGCAGGGTCTTCAGCTCGAGCTCGACCGCCTTCACGACCGCGTCGGCGAACGCCGCATCGTCGGCGATCAGCACCGACTGCGAGGAAGCGTCGTGCTCGGCCTGGCTCAGCAGGTCGGCGGCGATCCAGGCGGGATCGTTCATGGCGTCGGCGACGACCAGGATTTCCGAGGGCCCGGCGATCAGGTCGATGCCGACCTGGCCGAAGACGCGTCGCTTGGCGGCCGCGACATAGGCGTTGCCGGGACCGGTGATCTTGTCGACCGGCTTGATCGAGGGCGTCCCGTAGGCCAGCGCGGCCACGGCCTGCGCACCACCGATGCGCCACAGCTCGTCGGCGCCGGCGATCTTCGCCGCCAGCATGACCAGCGGGTTGAGCACGCCGCCCGGCGTCGGCACCACCATGACGATACGGCGCACGCCCGCCACCTTGGCCGGCACGATGTTCATGAGGACGGACGAGGGATAGGCCGCCGTCCCGCCCGGCACGTAGACGCCCGCAGCATCGACGGGACGGTAGCGGGCGCCGAGCCGCGTGCCCGTCGCGTCGGTGAAGCTCACATCTTTCGGCAGCAGCGCGCGATGGAAGGCCTCGATGCGCCGGGCCGCGAATTCCAGCGCCTCGCGCTGCGCCGGCGGCACCTTGGCGGCGGCCTCGTCGCGCTCGGCATCGGTGATGCGGAGGTCGCCAGCCTGCAAGTCGGCCCAGTCGAACTTGCGCGTGTAGTCGAGCACCGCCGCATCGCCGCGCGCACGCACGTCGGCCACGATGCCGGCGACCACGCGGTCGACGTTCTCGTCGGTGTCCCGGTTGCGCCCGAGGAAGGCCGAAAATTCCTTTTCGAAACCCGGCGCCGAAGCGTCGAGCCTAAGCGGCACTTGCCACCTCGTGCGCGACATCGCGGAAACGGTCGATCCAATGGCCGACCCGCTCCGGCCGCGTCTTGAGCGCGGCGCGGTTCACGATGAAGCGCGAGGTGACGTCGGCGATGTGCTCGATCTCGACCAGGCCGTTGTCCTTGAGCGTCCGGCCGGAATCGACCAGGTCGACGATGCGGTGGCTGAGGCCGAGCGAAGGCGCGAGCTCCATGGCGCCCGAGAGTTTGACGCACTCGGCCTGGACCCCGCGGGCGGCGAAGTGCTTGCGCGTCACCTCCGGATACTTGGTGGCGATGCGGACGTGGCTCCAGCGCCGGGGATCGTCGCTGCCCGCCATCTCGACGGGCTCGGCGACGGCCAGGCGGCACCTGCCGATGCCGAGGTCGATCGGCGCGTAGATCTCGGGATAGTCGAACTCCATCAGCACGTCGGCGCCGGCGATCCCGAGGTGGGCCGCCCCGAACGCCACGAAGGTCGCCACGTCGAAGGAGCGGACGCGGATGATGTCGAGATCGGGATGGTTGGTCGCGAAGCGGAGCTGGCGGGCGTCCGGATCGGCGAACGCCGCCTCCGGTTCGATGCCGGCGCGCGCGAACAGGGGAGCAGCCTCCTTGAGGATGCGCCCCTTCGGGACCGCCAGGATCAGCTTCTCGTTTGCCTCGCTCGACACGACGGACTCTCCAGTAACGAATGCCCGCTGCCGGGCTATTCCACCGGATGAGCGGGCTTCCACGGGGTGGGCCAAGGCTCCCCGACATCCCCCAAATGGCACGCGAGACGGCCGATTTCCAGCCGTATGGCCCGGCCGGCCGAGAACCGCAGCAGGACTGAACGGTCGTTTTCCAGCACCACCGCCAGCAGTTCCAGCATCCGGTCGGGCTCGCCCGTCGGGATGTCATGGTGCCGCACGGCCGTCACTTCGTTGAAAACAAGGGCGGAATGGGTCCGGCTATGGGCCGGCTCGGCGCCGGGATCGGCCTCCCAGCGGAAGCGGTTCAGCAGCAGGACGAAGCGTCTCTCGTCCTGCAGCCAGGCGCAATCGCGTACCGCCACCAGCGCGTCCTGGATAGCGGCCGAGATCACGCCGAGATCCTCGGCGTCGACCGCCGAAAGCTTGAGCTTCGCCATTCAGGCGAATGGATACAGGCTCCCGGCGGGACGGATCAATACCCCCGGTCAGACCGCCGTGCCTCGCACCGGTATGCGCAGATAGCGCGTTCCGTTCGCGTCCGGCGGCGGCAGGTTCCCGGCACGAATGTTCACCTGCACCGACGGCAGCAGCAGGACCGGAGCTGCGAGGGTCGCGTCGCGCGCCCGGCGCATCGCGACGAAGCCCGCCTCGTCGACACCGTCGTGGACGTGGATGTTGGCCGCGCGCTCTTCCGCAACGGTCGTCTCCCAGGCGAACCGGTCGCGTCCCGGCGCCTTGTAGTCGTGGCACATGAACAGCCGCGTGGCCGGCGGCAGCGACAGCAGCCGCCTGATCGAGCGGTAGAGTTGTGCGGCGTCGCCGCCGGGGAAGTCGGCCCGCGCCGTGCCGTAGTCAGGCATGAAGATCGTGTCGCCCACGAAGACGGCATCGGCGATCCGGTACGCGACGTCAGCGGGCGTGTGGCCCGGCAGGTGCAGCACCTCGATCTCCAGGCGACCGAGCGGCAGCTTCTCGCCGTCACGGACGAGCCGGTCGAACTCACGTCCGTCGCCGCTGACGTCGGTTGCATTGAAGACCGGCTTGAATATGTCCTGCACCCGGGAGATGTGCTCTCCGATGACCGTGCGCGCACCGGTGCGCGCCCGCACGTGTGGTGCCGCCGAGAGGTGATCCGCATGGGCATGGGTTTCCAGCACCCAGTCGATCTTCAGCCCGCGCTCGTCGGCTTTGGCGAGCACCTTGTCGATCGACGTGGCGGCGACGCGCCCGGACCGATGATCGTAGTCGAGCACCGGATCGACGATGGCCGCCCGTCGGCTTTCCGGGTCTCCGACCAGATAGGTAACCGTGAAGGTTGCCTCGTCGAAGAAGGCATCTATGAGGATGTTGGCTGGCATCTGGTCCTCCGAAAGTGTCTTGACATATATATTAGCAATATCTAATTTAGCAATCTCTAAAATATAGAAACCCATGACCGCCCGCACCGCACGAAAGAAGCTCGATCCCCGTTCCCTGGAGGCCAGGGCCGCCGACGTCGCGGCCCTGCTGCGCGCATTGGGCAACGACCGCCGGCTGCTGATCCTGTGCAAGCTGGTCGAAAGCGGCGAGTCGACGGTCGGCTCCCTCGCCGACGATGTCGGCCTTTCCCAGTCCGCCCTGTCGCAGCATCTCGGCAAAATGCGCGACGAGGACATCGTCGCCTTCCGGCGCGAGGCGCAGACGATCTGGTACCGCATCGCCGATCCGCGGGTGGAAGCGCTGCTCGCCACCCTCCACCGCCTCTACTGCCGCTGAAAGGAACCACCATGACCCTGAAAAGCATCGACGCCGTGCAAGCCAAGCACCTGATCGACGAGGGCGCCCTGCTCGTCGACATCCGCGAGGTCGACGAGCATGCCCGCGTGCGCATTCCCGGCGCCCGCAATCACCCGCTGTCCGGCCTCTCGACGGTCGGCGATGGCGGAGCGAGGGCCATCGTCTTCCATTGCCGTTCCGGCGCACGCACGGCGGCGAATGCGAGCCGCCTCGCCGACGCGGCCGGCTGCGAGGCCTATCTGCTCGAGGGCGGGCTCGATGCCTGGACGAAGGCCGGCCTCCCGGTCGCCGTCGACCGGCGCCAGCCGCTCGAGATCATGCGCCAGGTCCAGATCGTCGCTGGCAGCCTTGTGGTCGCGGGCATCGTGCTCGGCCTCTGGGCATCCCCCGCCTTCCTCGCTTTGTCGGCATTCGTCGGCGCAGGCCTCGCCTTCGCCGGGATCAGCGGCTGGTGCGGCATGGCGAAGCTGCTCGCCGTCATGCCGTGGAACCGGCGCGCCGCGGTTGGAGCCGCATGAGTCCAATGATGTCCGCAAGCCTGGCATTGGGCGTCGGGGGCCTCATCGGTCTTATCCTCGGCGTGATCGGCGGCGGCGGTTCGATCCTCGCCGTGCCCCTGCTCGTCTATGTCGTCGGCGTCGAGTCGCCCCACGTCGCGATCGGCACGGCGGCGCTGGCGGTCTCGGTCAATGCCCTCGCCGGCCTCGCCATGCACGCCCGCAAGACGAGGTTGCGCTGGCCGTGCGCCATCGCGTTCAGCATCGCCGGCGTGATCGGCGCCCTCATCGGCGCGGCGGCCGGCAAGGCCGCCGACGGGCAGAGCCTGCTCGCGCTGTTCGGCCTCGTGATGCTGCTGGTCGGCGCATCGATGCTGCGCGCCAAGCCGCAGGATTCAGCGACCTCGGTCTGGCTGTCGCGCGAGAGCGCCTCGCGGCTCCTGCCGCGCCTCGCGCTTCTCGGCTTCGGGGTCGGTTCCCTATCGGGCTTCTTCGGCATCGGCGGCGGCTTCCTGATCGTTCCCGGCCTGATGCTGGCCGCCCGGATGAACATCGGAGAAGCGGCCGCCGCCTCTCTGATCGCGGTCGCCGCCTTCGGCCTGTCCTCGGCCGCAAGCTATGCCTGGTCAGGCCTGGTGGACTGGAAGGTCGCCGCCCTGCTCGTGGCCGGCGGAGTCCTGGGTTCCCTGGCCGGGACCCGGGTGCTCGCCCTGCTCGCCGACCGCAAGGCGCTGCTGACAACCACCTTTGCCGGCATCGTGATCGTGGCCGGCCTGTACGTCAGCACCCGGGGACTGCTGACCCTGGCGGCCTGAGCGGTCAGCCCTTGATCCGCTCGATCTCCGCGCCACAGGCGCTGAGCTTCTCCTCCAGCCGCTCATAGCCGCGGTCGAGGTGGTAGACGCGATGGAGTGTCGTGTCGCCTTCGGCCGCCAGGCCCGCGATCGCGAGCGACACCGAGGCACGCAGATCGGTCGCCATGACGTCGGCGCCGCGCAGCTTGGGCACGCCGCGCACCAGGGCCGACTCGTGATGGATGGTAACGTTGGCACCCATGCGCGTGAGCTCGGGGACGTGCATGAAGCGGCTCTCGAAGATCGTCTCGGTGATCATCGAGGCGCCCTCGGCCCGCGTCATCAGCGCCATCATCTGCGCCTGCAGGTCGGTCGGGAAGCCGGGATAGGGCTCCGTCATCACGTCGACGCCGTGCAGACCGTTGGCGCGGGTGACGCGGAAGCCGCGATTGGTCTTCTCCATCACCACGCCGGCGGCGCGCAAGCTCTGGGCCGCGGCCTCCATGAGGTCGAGCCGGCCGCCGACCAGCTCGACATCGCCCGCCGTCATCGCGACCGCCATGGCATAGGTACCGGTCTCGATGCGGTCGGGCACGACGGAGTGTGTCGCCGGCTTGAGCTGCTCGACGCCCTCGATGGTCAACGTCTCGGTACCGATGCCGCTCACCGGCACGCCCATGCGTGTGAGGCATTCGCCGAGGTCGATGATCTCGGGCTCGCGGGCGGCGTTGGCCAGCACGGTCGTGCCCTTGGCGAGTGCGGCGGCCATCATCAGGTTCTCGGTCGCTCCGACCGAGACCTTCGGGAACGTGTAGCGCGCGCCCCGCAGGCCCTTGCGCGCCCGAGCGACCATATAGCCGCCGTCGATGTCGATCTCGGCACCCATCGCCTTGAGGCCCGCGATGTGCAGGTCCACAGGGCGCGCCCCGATGGCGCAGCCGCCGGGCAGCGAGACACGCGCCTCGCCTTCACGCGCCAGCAGCGGGCCCAGCACCAGCACCGAGGCGCGCATCTTGCGCACGATGTCGTAGGGCGCAGTGGTCGAGGTGATCTTGCCGGCGCGAAGCGTCAGCGTCGTGCCGTGGCTGTGGCCGTTCTCGCCGGGCGCCGCCTGGATCTCGACACCGTGCTGCTGGAGGAGCTGCATCATGGTCGTGATGTCGGCCAGACGCGGCACGTTCTTCAGCGTCAGCGGCTTGTCGGTCAACAGCGACGCCGCCATCACCGGCAGGCAGGCATTCTTTGAACCCGAGACGACGATCTCGCCCTTGAGCTGGCGGCCGCCTTTGATCCGGATGCGATCCATGAGAGGGGGACTCCTCTAGATCTTGGGAAGGGTTACACCGCGCTGGCCTTGGTATTTCCCGGCCTTGTCGCGGTAGGAGACCTCGCAGGGTTCGTTGCCCTGGAGGAAGAGGAACTGGCAGGCCCCCTCGTTGGCGTAGATCTTAGCGGGCAGCGGCGTCGTGTTCGAGAACTCGAGCGTGACATGGCCCTCCCACTCGGGCTCGAGCGGGGTGACGTTCACGATGATGCCGCAGCGGGCATAGGTCGACTTGCCGACGCAGATCACCAGCACGTCGCGCGGGATGCGGAAATACTCGACCGTGCGCGCCAGCGCGAACGAGTTGGGCGGGATGATGCAGACATCGGTATTGCGGTCGACGAAGGAGTTGGCCGCGAAGTTCTTGGGGTCGACCACCGCCGAATCGACGTTGGTGAAGATCTTGAAGTCGGTCCCGACCCGGGCGTCGTAGCCGTACGACGAAAGTCCATAGGAGATCACGCCCTCGCGCTTCTGGGCGTCGACGAAGGGCTCGATCATGCCCATTTCCTGCGCCATGCGGCGGATCCAGCGGTCGGAAAGAATGCTCATGCAGGGGCGCTTCTAGACGAGGGAGGGGGCTGGCTCAACCACCGGTCTTGGCTGTTTCCACCGGCTTGCCGCCATCCCCTCTTACCCGTGCCTGAGACCTGGCCTGAGCCTTGCGCCGCTTGAGGTTTTCCCTCAGGGCGGCGGCAAGTCGTTCGGTCCTGTCGTCCTTCTCCGGGACGGGCTTGGGGGGAGCAGCCATGCGCCCGAGGATACACCAGGGCGGTGGCTCCACCCTAGCCGAACCGATAGCCTGCCCGCCGTGTTCTCGTTCACCTATGTCTGGCCCTACATGGGTACGGGCGCGGCCCTGCTGCTGGCCCTGCTCCTCACCACGGACCTGATGCGCAGCGACCGCAGCGTGTCGCGCTGGCACGACATCGTCTGGCTGGCCTGGGGCGGCACCTGGATCTACCTCGCCCACCAGTTCGAGGAGCACGGGATCGACGCCGAGGGCGGCCACTACGCCTTCCGCGGCTTCATGTGCGCAACCCTGGGCTTTGTCGATCCCACGACCTGCCCGGTCCCCTTCTCCTTCATCACCTCGGTGAACATCGCCGCCGTCTGGCTGGCGGGGCCCGCGGCGGCGTTGCTCGGCCGGCGCTGGCCGGCACTGGCGCTCAGCTTCTTCTCGATCCCCTTCGTGAACGCGTTCGGCCATCTCGTGCCCGCCGCGATCGCCGGTGCCTACAATCCGGGCGTGCTCACGTCGATCGTGCTGTTCCTGCCGCTGTCGCTCTGGGCCTTCCACGTGGCGCTCGGCCGCCCCGATCTCGGGTGGCGCGCCGTAATCGCCACGGTCGTCGCGGGCGTCGCGCTGCACGTGATCATGATCGGATCGCTGCAGGCCTACGTGTACGGCCGGATCGGCGTCGGGCTCCTCGACGTCATCCAGTTCGTCAATCCGGTGATCGCCGGCCTGATCGTCTTCCTCGCGGCGCGGCGGCGCGGCGCCTAGTTCGCGAGCTTCCGCGCCAGGTCGGCCGGCACCCGGACCGGCATGTCGAGCAGCATCTGGGCGAAGGCCTTGGCCAGCGGATCGGCCTTGAGCGAGGCCATGCCGCCGCCGCCCAGCGCCTGGCGCAGCAGGAAGTTGAAGCCCTTGATGCCAGGCAGACGCCAGCGGGTGACCGGGCCCTTGATGCGGTGGGCGAAGTAGCCGGCCACCGCCTCTTCCGTCACCTCGGAATCGAGGATCGGCTCGTACTCGGGCTTCCTCGCGAAGATGCCGATATTGGCATTGTCGCCCTTGTCGCCGGAGCGGCCGTAGGCCAGCGCCACCAGCGGCACCTCCGCGGTGTCGCCACCAAGCCGGGGCGCTGCCGGAGCCTCGGCCGGCAGCGAGGAGGCCTTGAAGCCGCCGCTGCGGGCGCCCTCCTGCAACGCGATCCGGTGACCGTCGACATCGACCGTCACAGGCACCTGGTTCTTGGGCACCAGGCACGAGAACATGCGGATCACCGGTGCGGGCGAGACGCGGCCCGCACCGAAGCTGCCGGTCATGCCGACCACGCCGCCGGTCGACATGGGCGAGATCTCGCGGCCTAGCAGAGACAGCGCTTCCTTCTGGTCGTGCTTGGCCGCGATCTTGACCACGACCTCGCGAGCGTCGGGAGTGCGCCCGTGCGGCCCGTAGGTCGCCTCGCTGCCGATCACCTCGATCGAGACGTCGCGATAGTCCGGCATGCCCTTCTCGGCGAACATGCGGCGTGTCTTCTTGATGATCGACTCCGCGCTATGCGTGCCCTTGGCCACCGCCTCGCGGCCGCCCAGCATGAAGATCGAGCTGAACTTGAAACCGTCCGGCCAGGTGGTCGAGACCTTGTAGGTGTCGGTGGGCGGCCGGCCCTTGGCGCCGCTAACGCGCACTCGGTCCTTGCCGACCTGCTCGTAGGTCGCGTTCGTGAAGTCGCAGACGACGTCGGGCACCACGTAGGCGCGCGGATCGCCGATCTCGTAGAGCATCTGCTCGGCCACCGTCGCCGTCGTGATCAGGCCGCCGGTATTGTCGGGCTTGGAGAGCACGAAG